>JAQVIE010000231.1 GCA_028695895.1 Methanospirillum sp.
CCCATATTGCATCAATGATGCCGGGCGGGCCTCATTCCATGCAGGCTCTTCATCATGCAGGGGGAATTCCAGCAGTATTCAGGCAGATCAGAAACCATCTTGAAAATTGTCCGACAGTATCAGGAAAGAACATTTTCACAATAGCAGATACTGTAACATATGTTGATGAATCAATAATCCGCCCCGAACACGACCCGGTTCATAAAAGTGGCGGCCTGATGATCCTGACCGGAAGCCTTGCACCAGACGGGGCTGTCATTAAAAGCGGGGCTATTCAGGATGAGATGTGGAAACATACCGGACCAGCCCGTGTTTTTGAAGGAGAAGAGCCAGCCATGAAAGCAATCCTTGCACAGGATATAAAGGAAGGCGATGTTGTGGTCATCAGGTACGAGGGACCAAAAGGCGGACCAGGAATGCCGGAGATGCTCTCACCCACGTCGGCACTTGTCGGACTTGGATACAGCAGGGTAGCTCTCATAACAGACGGACGGTTCTCAGGCGGAACCCGGGGACCATGCATCGGTCATGTAGCTCCTGAAGCAGCAGCCGGCGGCCCGATTGCCTTTGTAAAGGATGGAGATAAGATCTCTGTTGACCTGTTTGCAAAAACAATTAATCTGAATGTATCTGTAAATGAGATCGATGATCGAAAAAAGGGATGGCAGCCACTGAAAAGGTCACTCACCGGTGTTCTTGCCAGGTATGCTGCAGCAGTCGGCCCGGCAGATCTCGGTGCAATCCTGCAATAATATATTCATTTTTTCTCTCTGCCTGAGGAGTCTGCAATCCTGATTTTTCACTTCAGAAGCAAAACTAAATCTATAACTCCTTTCATCTCCAATCAGGTAACTATTATGGAAAAGTCCATCGATGAGATCAACCGGCGTATACGTGATGGTTCAGCCCGGGTGGTCACTGCCGATGAGATGCCGGACATCGTCAGCGAACTTGGGGAAGAAGGAGCACTCCGGGAGGTGGATGTTGTAACCACCGGGACCTTCGGAGCAATGTGTTCATCAGGTGCCTTTTTAAATTTTGGTCATGCAGAACCACCAATAAAAATGGAACGTATCTGGTTGAACGATGTTGAGGCATATGGCGGTATTGCAGCCGTGGATACCTACATCGGTGCGACAAATAAGTCTGTAACCAGGATGGAAAGTTATGGTGGTGCTCATGTTATTGAGGATTTCATCTCTGGTAAAGCCATCGAACTTCGTGCTCAGTCTTCAGGTTCAGATTGTTATCCGCGGCGGAGTATCACTACCGAGCTCAGACTGGAAGATCTGAACCAGGCCATCATGGTCAATCCGAGAAATGCATACCAGCGATATGATGCTGCAGTCAATACTTCGGAAGACACTCTTTATACCTATATGGGAACCCTGCTGCCCCACAATGCAAACGTAACATTCTCAGGTGCAGGAACATTAAACCCAATATGCAATGATCCTAATCTTCGCCTTATCGGAAGCGGAGTTCCGATTCTCCTGGGAGGGGCCCAGGGTATGGTGATTGGTGAAGGAACCCAGCATTCATCAGCCGGAAGTTTTGCAACCCTTATGACCACGGCAGACATGGCCGATATGAACACGGACTTTCTCAGGGCTGCAATAATGCACAGGTACGGCCCTACTCTCTACCTTGGTGTTGGCATTCCACTGCCTGTGCTTGATATTGAAACCGTCAGGAGAACTGCTGTCCAGGATAGTGACATTATGGTCAGTATCAGGGACTATGGAGTTCCTTCACGAAGCAGACCGGTAATCAGTCAGGTCAGTTATGCTGAACTAAAATCAGGCACAATTGAGCTGAACAATGAAGAGATAAAAACCTCATCGCTATCATCATTCCGCCGGGCAAAGATGGTAGCAAATACACTAAAGCGCTGGGTAGAAGACGGACAGATGACACTTTGTCTTCCAACCAGGTATATTGACACCTCAAAACAGGCTAAACCAATGAGGGAGACCAGGAAGGTGATTTTAGTCCAGGAGATCATGCAAAGAAAGGTTGTCACTATAAAAGAGGGACAGGACATTACAGAAGCTGCCAGAAAACTCCTCAGGGGAGAAACAAACCATTTACCTGTTCTGAATGAACAGGGACGGCTGACAGGAGTTATAACCACCTTTGATATCGCCAAGGCAGTTGCCAGACCTGAACGAAAAGTAAGGGTTCAGGACATAATGACCAGGAATGTCATAACAACCCAGGCTGATGAACCAATTGACATTGCCGCACAGAAATTGGATCATCATCGTATTAGTGCTCTTCCGGTCGTCGATGCTCAAAACCAGTGTATTGCCATTCTTCATGCAAGTGACCTTGGAAAACTATTCAAACCAGGCGGAGGGAGACCATGAAATTATTGGTACGGCTCATTCATGAAAGCAAACCAATCATAGCCCAGGTTGTAAAAGATACCGGGGTTCTGATTAATGTTGACCGGGCACGTTCTGATGCACATGAAGGGGAAGAAGCACTTGTTGATGTTCCGGATGAATCCTGTATTCTGGTTAGCGAACGGATGAGAAGTCTTGGGGCTGAAGTCAGGATTCTTGAAGAAGGGATCAGGCATGATGAAGAGGAATGTGTCGATTGCGGGGCCTGCATCTCCATCTGCCCAAAGAAAGTTTTTTCCTTTGACAAGGACTGGAAACTGCAGGTTGAAACGAAAAAATGCATCCTTTGCGGACGGTGCATCATCAGTTGCCCTCATGCAGCATTGTCTTTAAGTTATTAACCTGAATGATCCGTCATCATTTTGAGCTCAGGGAGACGATTGCCACCATCCTTGCCGATGAAGAGGTGGTAATTAACATCGCCTGTGACGGGATTCGAAAGGCAAGACATGAAATTGAAAGATATATAATTCATGATCCTTTTTTTAATATCAGCCTGGAACCCATTGCTATTGAAAACGGACCTGACATTATTCTGAAAATGGCTGCTGCTTCATTGAAAGCAGGGATCGGGCCCATGGCAGTTGTCGCAGGAGCAGTTGCACATGCCGGAATAAGTGCTGCACAAAAAAAAGGTGCCGTTTTTTGTATTATTGACAACGGGGGAGATATTGCCATGGTGACTGACCGGATAGTCAGGGTAGGCCTTTATGCCGGCAGCTCATCGCTATCTGGAAAATATGCCTTTTTAATCCCTCCAAAGAAAGAAATGTATGAAAAATAACGAGAAAATAGTACCTTATATCGGTTTTTTTCAAATTCAAATAGATATTCCTGCATGCCGAAGCGTAAAAGAACGCCGACAAGTAATTCGTTCGCTTATTGATAAAATTCGTCGAC
>JAQVIE010000232.1 GCA_028695895.1 Methanospirillum sp.
TAGTTAAGGGGGGCGCGGAGTGAGAACCTTGGCTAAAAATCCAAAATAATTTCTTCGGGAAGAAATATATTGATACAATGAGGTCACATGAAAAGTGAGATCTCAAAAATTCTTTGAGATTTTCCCAAGGATGCGGAATTCGAATTATCATTAAGAATCTACATCATCATTTCGTAATGATCTATGACAAAAAAATAAGTCGTACAAAAGAATTCTTATAGTGTGAAACTATATTTGGATGTTTGCTATTTATGCAGACCCTTCGATAAATTTCTTAACCATCGTATTTTTTTTGAGTCTGAAGCAGTCCATAACATCCTTGAACTCTGTAAACAGGATTATTCCCTGGTATCAAGCCAGGTAATTAAAGATGAAATCCGAATGATAACAAATCCTGAAAAAAGAAACCGGGTATTAAATCTTCTCTCGATAGCGAATGAATATGTAATACTTGATGATAATATTGTATTCCGGGCGAGGATCTTCAACAATGCTGGTCTCCGGACACTTGATGCACTTCATCTGGCATCAGCTGAATCCGTGGATGCTGCATTTATTACCTCAGATGACAAAATTATTAAAATAATTAGTACTAATAAAACACTTTGTAGCATACCTGTATATAATCCTGTATATTGGGTGATGGAGGTGCAAAATGACAGAAATTAAAACTATAAATCAAATACGCGATGAAGGTTTTGCCGCATTAATCAAGGCACTTGGTCCAGGAGATGCAATACGTTATGTCAATAGTTTCGATCAGGGAACCGGAAATTACACCGAAGAAAAATACCAGAATCCGGATGAAGATTTTTATTCGGTTGTAGAAAGAATTAGAAATCGAAACGAACCTAAATAAATTCTGAGGAGAGTTGTTCGTTTTTCCCAATTCATCTATTGTTTTCTCTAATTATTTTCATAATCTCTTATTTTGTCTGTAGTGGTCATTCAGTATTTTCAATCACCTAAAACAGCCCACTACTCTCTCAGATTTCCAATTCCGCTCCTCCCCCTCAAAAAGCGGAAAATTTATGAAAACCGGTCATCGCCAAATATATAAAATCTCACATATATATCAGAATATAATATTAACTAAGCAGAATATCTTGTCGAAATAATTCTGCAAGTAAGCGGACTGCCAGACCGGCCCATGTAACCCCAGTAGTTCACTAACGCATCAACTACCCTCAATCAATTAACACAATTATATCGACTATTCTTATACAGGAACTCTAAATGATGGAACTCGAGTTCTAAACTTTCTCAACTCTAAAAAAACTAAAAATTGTCGTATGTTTCACTTTTGTAGCGGAAATGGGGGTTTATTGAGGGTTAGGAGGTCTTTTCCAAACCACGTTTCTGATTTATGTGATTCGGTAATTAATTGTCTGGTGTACGGATCCTCTGGAGAAGAAAAGAGATCTGATGTCTTTTGATCTTCAAGAATTACCCCGTCTTTCATAACCGCAACATGATCTGCCATACTCTGAATTACCTGCAGATCATGTGAGATGAAGAGATAGGTTAGTTTTCGTTTTCTCTGAATATCTTTGAGCAAATTAAGTATCTGGGCCTGAACCGAAAGATCGAGAGCGGAACTGACTTCGTCAGCAACAATAAATTCCGGTTCCAATGCAAGTGCTCTGGCAAGTGCCACCCTCTGTTTTTCTCCACCACTGAGTTCAAATGGAAACCGGGAGATCATATCGGCACGAAGGCCTACAATCTCAAGCAATTCCAGGACTTTTTCTTCTGTTTTATGCCTGTTTGATTCTCTCCAGATTTTAATTGGTTCTGAAATACTGTCTCCGATCGTCATAAGGGGATCCAGGACAGTATCCGGGTCCTGAAAAACAATCTGCATACGTGGACGGAATGTTCGTAAAGCAGATTTTGACAGGGATGTAATGTCAGTTCCATCAAATACAATCGTCCCGGATGAAGGATCAATAAGTCTTAATGCAATTCTTCCCAGGGTTGATTTACCACTGCCACTCTCACCAACCAGTCCCAAAATCTTTCCTTTTTGTATCGTTAATGATGCATTAATTACTGCATCCTTTCTTTTATGAAAGAAATATCCTGAAACAAATGTTTTTGAGATATTGTTAAGTTCGATCATAGTAAAAACACCTGACCTTGCGGACTCCATCAATTAGTACAAGTGACGGATGCTCTTTCTGACATCTGATTAACGGTGATTTACATCGTTCAGCAAATCTGCACCCTGCTGGGAAATTGCTTGGCGATGGACTCATACCAGAAATTGGGTGCAGACCTGCTGATGGAATAGATGCAAGTAACCCGATTGTATATGGATGAAATGGGTGGGACAGAACCTCCTTTGTCGGACCTGATTCTATTATTTCTCCTGCATACATCACGGTTATCCAATTACACAGACGATATGCACAGCCCAGATCATGGGTAATAAGGAGGAGTGTTTTTTCCTTTGATTGTTCTTTTAACAATACTATCGTTTGATTTCGGATAATAAGGTCAAGACCGGCGGTTGGTTCATCTGCAATAATACATACCGGACTGCAGGCAAGGGACATGGCGATAAGAACTCGTTCTCTCATCCCTCCTGAAAATTCATGAGGATACCTGTCCATTGCTTTTTCAGGTTCCTGAAATCCCAATGATTTGAGCAGTTCAATTGCTCTTTCTGTTGATTCCCGGTGGGAAACCTTCCGATGGAGAAGGATTGTTTCGGTAATCTGACTGCCAATGGTCATGACCGGGTTTAAGGCCATGGCAGAATTCTGAGGGATCATTGCTATCTCTTTTCCCCGAATTTCCTGCATGTCCTTTTCAGACATTTCAGCCATGTTTTTTTCCCGGAATCTAATCTCTCCATCTATGACAGCATTTGAAGGAAGGAGTCGTATGATTGCCATGCCCAGGACTGATTTCCCACACCCTGATTCACCAACCAGAGCACAGGACTCACCAGCATCGATAGAAAAATCTATTGAATTCAAGGCATGGATAACTCCACTCTGACTCATGAACCTGACCCGGAGATTGCGAATATTAAGAAATGTCATACATCGCTCTTTTGAGAAAAATGCTGGCAGGTTACAGGGTTCATAATCTGTTCACCTCAAGTCTTGGATTGAACTTTTCTTCACAAATATATCCAAACAGAGCAAGAGCAAGAGATATTCCAACAACTGCAAGGCCCGGAGGAAAAAGCCACCACCAGAGACCTAATGCAAATCCCCCTGATGAATATGCCTGTTCTATCATCTGTCCCCAGTCAATAACCATCGGATCTCCAAGGCCCAGACGACTCAGACCAAC
>JAQVIE010000233.1 GCA_028695895.1 Methanospirillum sp.
CTATTACTCGATCCTTGAATAAAGAAAATCCTCCGTTTTCACCACGCTGACTAAGCCAGCGGACAGATTCCTGTTGAACAAGATCACTCATTGAAAAAGGCAGGTTTGCTTCATTAAGCCTTCTTTTTGCATCCATGATAACATCATGACGGTGGCGGACACGTTTTCGCTCCGGGTCTGGTTCGGTCTTTGTAACGACAGGATTTACACGGATCCGAAAACTCAGGAGATCACCCTTCCTGAGAGCTGGCCGAAAAGGCTTTGACTGAATACTCCATATCTTCCCTTCGTAAACCGGTTCTCTTGCGGAGAGCAGATAAACAACAGGCTCCCTTCCCCTTAACTCCGCGCGATATAAAAAATCCCTTTTTCTGTCAGGATGATCAGCAAAAAGCCCCCATATCATTTCATGCACCTGATACGGCCCAGTCACAAGATCTCGAAAACGACCTGAAATTATCGCTTCTCTATCCAGTGTCATCTTTGAAAAAAACATTATATTTCCTCGGAAACATAAATTTGAGCATAATATTCATTTCTGTCAGAGAATTGCCACCGTGAACGGGATAAAATATTATCCCGTCTCTTTATCTTCATCACCGGTTCCTCTAATCCGGAATCAATACCCTCCTCAAAGAAGAGAGAAACCTTGTCAGGAACTTTAAAACCGTTAAGAAGATCAAAGCCCTCGATATGCTGAATCATGGCAGACTTAAGTGAATCAGACTGGATAACCCTTGCATGAACAGGAAGAGCAGGTGGGCAGGATTTTCTCCCCAGGTACAAACAATAAGCAGGGTTTCGAAATGCCATAACGATCTCTTCAAGAGAGTACTGAGCTGACTCTGCATCACGAATCCATACACAGGCGACAGAAACATGATCACAGAGATACTCCCTCTTTGAAAGAATGGTCTCCGAATCCCCAAGATTCATCTCATCCCTCCTGGTCATCACATGATTCATTTTTTTCAGGGATTTGGAGCTTACTGACTGTATAGTATGGAAATCCTGCATCATTGTGCCTTGTTGCAGGACCATCACCGAGAAACCATACCCTGCCTGAAGATTTGCCTGGGCTTTTTCATCATCCCGACGAATACCAAGAGCTGCAGCAATCATCCCAAGAACAGCTGACCTTGATGGCCTGGACCAGGAAGACCGCATTTCACCAACTGCTATCCCCCCATACCCCGCCATCGGTCCATACAGATTGAAGAGACAGAACTGCATCATGACTCTGAAATGAATGAGATAATATCGGCCATACTTCCAGTCCCGTCAATAACATTCATAGATATGGATGATTCTTTAAAGGATGTTCCATATGCTTTATCCATCCGATCCCGAAGATCTTCAAGATTTTTCACTGCATCACCATAGATGTCCTTCCCTGTAACTGGTTTGAAAAATGCAGCGGCAAGAGACCGTGGCTGTTCTGTACTCTTTTCAACAAGAAGATATGAAGCATAAGACCGGGATGCAAAGCTATTCTGTTTCCCTGAAGGACTTACCATTGAAGATGCACGGATTAAAGCCTCAATGGCTTGATTTGCAAGCTTAGAATCACTTTGAAGGTTTTCATTTAATAAATCCTGGTTAATACAGATATAGGTATAAAAGAGACCTGCTCCAAATTCAGATTCCCCAATATGTCCTGCCCCGACCGTATCATCAAGTTTGTTTAGGTCATCTACCGCCGTGAAATAATCATCTTCTACCGGAGTGTCATGCACAGTTATTGCATGGGAGACCTGGACCGCTGCTTCTGTATTGTATGCTGCATTATCTGCAAGCATTCTGCCAAATAAGGCAATGTCAACAGCTTTATGATCTGATCTGAGCTGAATTAAGTCATCATCAGTTACTTTTTGTCCACCCGCAATCCGATCAAGCAGTTCATCGATCCCTGAAATCTCTTCCGGACTAAAATGAACCATCTGCTTATGGGAGAGAGGACTTTTAGAACTTTTTTCACCAGATTTTTCGGTCTTTTTATCAGTATCCTTCGTTTTCCCTCCTTCTAACTTCCCAAAATGTGAACTGATCTTCTCAGCCCATTCAGATGCCTTTTTCTCATCTTTTACTATATTCCTGCTGGGAGCTGATTCCTCTCCTTCAAGAATATCAGATAACAACCTCCCCTCAACCAGTGCTTTTTTTATTTTCACTCCCATGATCTTGGTTCTGATACCAATAGTCCCTTTAAGTGCATCTGAAAAAGCCTCTGATGTCCTCCAGGACCTTTTCAAACTCTGTGAAGATACACGAATACGTTGTGTTCCTCCAACTGTGGCAGTTTTTGGCCTCCCAAGATCATCACGATTCAGGTTGGATGGTGGGTACGATGCAAGCATATGGATCTGGATAAATTCACTCATTCTTTTTGCCTCCTTGACTTCCTTCAGATTGTAAAACTTTTTCAAAATACTCAAATGTCATCTCTTTTCTGGACTTTTCATTCCAGAAATACAATTTTTTAACAAGATCATCAATATTCACTACTCCATCCATCATCCGGATAACTCTCGTCACCGGAAGAAAAAGTTCTGGATATGATTCACATCGGACAAGTTTACGAAATCTCATCTTACTGATTTGAGGGGTCTGGCCATTCCTGTACTCACCCATCTGTTGAGCAAAAGTAACTCCTGAAATGTCTTCTTTCACGTGTGCAAGAGCGACTGTAACAAGAGCCAAAGCTTCGCGTTTCACTTTTCCTTCTGTCAAAAGACTCAGATAAAGTCGATGAAATGACGGACAGAAAAAGACTTCTGTGAGATCATGGCATCTTCGTAAATCAGCCCTATCCCCCCGGTTCTCAGACAAATCTCTCCACCAGGAGCGAATAGTACTTCGGGTAAAGTCTGAATTAATTGATAAATATGTGTTGTTCATGGTTTTTTCTCCTTCTTTGAGTCATTCATGAGAAGACCTAATAAAGAAATAACTTTTTTCGTGTTTTTTCCGGTAAAAATCAACAAATTTCGTCGTTCTTTAATAATTTTTTCAGCTTTGCTGATATCCAGAATTAACTCAGTCTGAGTATATTGATCAAAAAGTGATTTTGCCTGATTTCTTAAAAATTCAAGCCAGGTGCGTTTTATCTGATCAATCTCTACAGGTTTATCCAATACCGGATAAACATTATCCAGTGCATCAAAAAATCGGGGTTCTGTCTCTTTCCAAAACCGTTCAGTTATTTCACCAGGGTCTTTCCCAGATAACACTGATATTAAAGCGGATGATAATGTCTGAAAAACCTATTCAGATGTATGTACGAGGTTGTTGACACAGGATTCGA
>JAQVIE010000234.1 GCA_028695895.1 Methanospirillum sp.
TATCATAAATGAAAGAGTCAGGGTAATTAGGATATTAACCGGGTAATAAACAGGAACACCGGTAAATAATGAACCCAGGAGTAAACCTGCACCAAATGGGAATATCCAGAGAATAAAGTAATACAGAGTATCCTTGAGTACAAAGATGGTGAATATTTTTTTCGGACTTAAAGGGAGGGTCCGTGCAGAGAAAGCAAGAAGACTTGCCTGGCCAAACCGGCGGTTCATCACCTCATTACCCATCAGGCCGAATGCACCGACCATGAAACCTAACATCAGGTATTGGGCATGAATAAGGATTACAAGATCCCCGGTTGGTAATGAAGCCTGTATCAGGGGTAGAAGAAAAGTCCCCATGAATGCTATGGCAGTTATCATCACTGGAAAAAGGGCAAAATTCAGGCTGCCAAACATGGTAGAATGAATCCGCCATTCTTCCTTCATCATGTTGATAAAAAGTCCTGCCATGACTATTTCCTGACCAGTGAAAGGAAGAGATCTGATAGATGACGACCTTCCTGCCTGACCGAGTCTATTGTTCCTGTGTAAAGGAGATCTCCAAGATGAAGTATCGCAACCTCAGTGCAGATCTCTTCTGCTGTATCCAGAAGGTGAGTTGAGATAAAAAGAGTTTTTTCTTTTTTAGTATATGAAACAAAGAATGATTTAACCTTATCCTGCATAATGGGATCAAAATTTATGAGTGGTTCGTCAATCAGGGCAAGCTCTGGTTCATGAATAAATGCCTGGGTAAGCATCAGCTTTTGCCTGGTTCCTCTGGAGAGATCTTTGCAGAGGACATTTTTTTTATCTCCGTACTCAAGGAAGTCAAACCACCAGTCAGCTTTATTCTCAAGATCCGGAATTTTCCTTATATCAGCGATAAACTCCAGATATTCCATCGCTGTCAGAAAGCTTGGCGGAGACTCCTGCTCAGGAATGATACCTACAAGCTTTCTGACTCCGACCGGGTCAGATTCAATGTCCAGACCAAGAACACGGGCATTTCCGGATGTAGGTTTTATCTGCCCGGTCAGCATTTTTATCATCGTCGTTTTCCCTGATCCATTCGGCCCTAACAGACCGAAAAGAGAACCCTTTCTGACATTAAGGGTCACCGAATTAACTGCTGTCAGTTCGGCGTATTTTTTTGTCAGGTATTCTGTTTCTATGATATGTTCCATGGTACAGCAACTGAATAACCTATTGATTGGGTGCCGGATATATTTTCTTAAAATGGGATCCAGTTATAAAAAAATGTCAATAAAGAGGAAAAGTCTCTAAAAATAGATTTGTTTCCAGTATAAAGACAGGATATCAGGAAAATCAGATATATCTCGGTTTAAGAGATAACATCCCTGGTGTATACATTGGCCTGTACGGCATTCCTGCTGTCTCTTCGCTTATCATCCTAACCAGATCATCTAAGGTGCAGGTTATTTTGTGCGGTTTATTCTTTTCTGATTTTGTCCGGACGGTCACGGTAAGATTACCAGAATTTACCTCTGTATCCCCTACAACGATAACATATGAAACCCAGTCCATCCCGGCAGCCCTTATCTTTTTGTTCAGTGAATCATCACGGTCATCAACATCAGCCCTGATCTTTGCCCTGGTTAATTTTTTTGCCAGATCTTTTGCATATTCAAGATGATTGTCGGTTACCGGGATTATCCTTACCTGGGTTGGTGTTAGCCAGGTTGGAAGGTGAGGAACCTTCTGGTTCACGGTGTTTTCAAGAATAGCGCAGAACACACGTTCTACTGAACCAGTCGGTGAACAATGAAGAATCGGTGGATATACTTCTGTCCCGTCTGCCTGATGATACTTAATTCCAAACCGTTTGCTGCTCTCAACATCTATCTGGACAGTCGGGTTTTCTATAGGACGGTTCTGACCATCTATAGCAGCAAGGTCAATCTTTGCAATCCAATAATGAACACGGTCTGAAATGGTCTCAACCAGGATAGGAACGCCGGAATTTTTTACGATCTTCTTTATCCATGCTTCATATTCTGAGTAAAACTCTTCTGTACACCGGAATATACCTACAAGGTTTGTTCCAAAGTCCCTTCCGGTCTGCCATCCTATTGCAAGCTGCTCCTCAAAACAGGTCAGGGCATTATCAAGATCCCTGCAGAGTGAGTGCATATCCGGCATAGTAAAAGCCCGAAGACGTTTAAGACCAATGACCTCTCCTTTCTGTTCATGCCTGAACGAATAAGTTGAAAGTTCATACATCTTCATGGGAAGATGGTTAGGTGAGATATGCATGCTCCTCATGGTGGTAAACATGCCAAAACAGGCAGCAAACCTGAGCATCATGTTCCGGTTGCCTGACTTGAACCTGTACTGCCTTTCACCAAACTTGTCTGCATGTTCAAAGATGGCCTTGTCTGCAAGATCGTACATCACAGGCGTCTCAACCGGACTTGCACCATAATCCAGAACCAGTGTGAGAGCATAATCTGCAATAAGATCGCGGATGAGCTTTCCACGTGGGAGCCATCTGAGGTGACCCACATCAGAGACCGGTTCATAGTCTACGAACTCTTTGGAACGCATCAGATCAACATGAACCGGTTCCCCGCCTGACGGAATTGCTGTCCCAATCTCCTTTTGAATTAAGACAGCCAGGGGAGAGTTTTCCATGTATTCTTTCACATCATGAACTTCCCCATTGGGAGTGAGAACAAAAAATTTATGTTCAATTTGTTTTTTCTCAGGTTTTGCAGCATCTTCAGATGGAGTAATAGTCCTTGAAAGTTCAGAGAGCGGGTGCCCTTTACAGGAAAGCGAAAATGACTTATACCAGCCAAATGGCGCCCGTTTAACTTCAAACCCGGATTTTTCAAGTGATGCTTCGATATCCCTGAGGGTTGCTACTGCAAGGTCTGGTGACGAAAGATCTGACGAAAGATGTGCATACGGGTAAACCATCACCCGTTCACATTCAACTTTTCTGGCCAGATCTTCTATCGCGGCAACGGTCTGTGCAATTACATCATCTATACCATCAGCATCCGAAGACTCAACTGCACAAAAGGCAACCAAGGCGTCATCAAGGCGGTCAGCCGGGTTGCAGGGTTCTTCTGCAATTTTAGTCTTTTTCTTTGCTTCATATTCTATGAAATCAGAATGTATTAAAAGAAGGCGCATGATTCAGGTCTCCAAATACAATTATCTATATATGTTGACGTTTATCCTGTATAAAACCAGACAGATCCGGTTATTATAAAATTTGAAATCATCAGATAACTATTTAAAATATAAAAAAATCAGAGTTTATAGATTTTCCGTTCG
>JAQVIE010000235.1 GCA_028695895.1 Methanospirillum sp.
AAGGTATGCTTGTATACTCGGAAACACAGGCTTTTGTTCCCCTTGTTCTGAATATTAATACTAACAGCACACTTGCCATGGAAAAAGGATGGAATCTTGCTGGTTCACCTTACCTGGGAGATGTACCCGCCCATTCTCTCTCATCCTCTTCCAATCTTTCATGGGTGAGTATTCTAACTTTTAATTCCACAATGCAGCAGTATAATCCAGCCATCATCAGCGGTGCAGAGGGAACTTTTTCTGATAACCGGAACATTTCGCCTTTTACTTCGTTCTGGATCTTTATGGATACAAACGGAACGTTTATCCGGTCATCAGGGATATAAATTATTTGATTTTGCAGGAGATTTGAGCACAATGATCCAGCTCGGTGAACGGTTTTTATATGCATTTGAGATAACCGGAGCATGCATCATCGGCCTGATATTTATCGGAATGGCCTTCACTTCTGAGTCAACTGACCTGGCCTGGAAACTGGTGATTGCAGCAGTCCTGTGTTTTTCTATTGCCTTGTTCTTTGGGGTGATGTATATTACAAATGCTAAGGAACGGGAGAAAAGACAGTTTAAAATGTAATCGTAAAAAAAAGATTAGATGATGATTGCTGCAGATGTCTTATCTTTTTCTTCATCGAAATCGACAACAACTGCCTCAGTAGTCAGGAGCATTCCTGCAATTGATGCTGCATTCTGAAGACCTGATCTGACCACCTTTGTCGGATCAAGAACGCCTGCCTGCAGCAGATCCTCGTAGACGTCGGTTTTTGCATTGTAACCAAAGGTCTCACTTGGATTATTCCTGATTGTGGCTAAGATTTCTGCCCCTTCACGGCCTGCATTGTCTGCAATTTGGCGAAGTGGCTCTTCAAGTGCACGTTTTACAATGTTGATGCCAATAATCTGTTCAGGGTCAGCATCAATAGATTCGAGTGCTTTAGTTGCACGGAAGAGGGTAACTCCGCCACCAGCCACATAACCTTCCTCGACTGCTGCCTTTGTGGCATTGAGTGCGTCATCGATACGCATCTTCTTTTCTTTTACTTCAGTCTCGGTTGCAGCTCCGGCCTTGATAACCGCGACACCACCAGAGAGTTTAGCAAGCCTGTTTTGGAGTGTGGTCTTGTCGTATTTCTTCTCAGTAATATTAAGCTGGGATTCTATCAGTTTTTTGTGATTGTCAATATCTGATTTTTTACCTTTACCACCAACAACTGTGGTCTTGTCCTGGTCAACCTTGATGGTTCTTGCCTGGCCAAGCATGTCAAGAGTGATGTCTTCGATAGCAATATTACGCTCTTCGCTGATGACAGTTCCACCGGTAAGGATTGCAATATCCTGGAGAACTTCCTTTCTTACATCTCCAAATTCAGGTGCCTTGACTGCACAGACCTTGATTGCTCCACGGATGATATTTAGGATAAGGGCTGTCTGGGCTTCACCGTCAACATCTTCTGCTATGATAAGAAGTGGTTTTCCAGTCTGGGCAATCATTTCAAGAACCGGAATTAAGGTCTTCAGGCTTGAAATCTTCCGGTCGGTGATGAGAATATAAGGTTCTTCAAACTCGACAACACGGCGCTCCTGGTCGGTAACCATGTAAGGTGAGATATATCCGCGGTCAAACTGCATACCTTCCACATGTTCAAGGCTGGTTTCAAGTGTCTTGGAGTTTTCAACGGTGATGACTCCGTTATATCCGACCTTGTCCATTGCCTCAGATATCAGGTTTCCTATCTCTTCGTCATTATTTGCTGATATAATGGCAATTCGATTGATGGTTTCTTTGTCTTTAACCTCAATGCTCTTTGCCTTGATTGTGTTGACAGTTACATCAACCGCTTTTGTTATTCCTTTCCTGATTTCAATAGGATTTGCACCGGCTGTAATGTTCTTGATACCTTCGGTAATCATTGCCTGTGTAAGAAGAATAGCTGTTGTGGTTCCGTCTCCGGTGGTATCCTGAGTCTTGGAAGCTACTTCCTTAATGAGTTTTGCTCCAACATTTTCGAATTTATCTTTTAATTCGATCTCCTTTGCAATAGTAACTCCATCATTGGTTACAACCGGACCTCCTGCCTTGTCAAGGACAACATATCTTCCCTTTGGTCCAAGTGTGATGTTTACAGTATTGGCTACTTTATTAACTCCGTCGAGGAGGGAGTGACGGGCGTTTTCATTGAACATTAATTGTTTTGCTGACATCTCTGACACCTAGTTCAGTTTGGCGACCACATTCTTAAACTCAACAATAACATAGTCTTCCTTGTCAAGTTCAACCTCTTCCTGGCTGTACCCGCCGTAAAGAATGATGTCTCCTGGTTTGATGGGGAGTTCCTTTCCATCTTCAAATGTTCCGACGGCGATCACTTCTCCCTGTTTTTTCTTTTCTTTGGCAGAGTCAGGGATGTAAATACCTCCCTTTGTTCTCTCTTCCTGTTTATAAGGTTTAATCAGGACACGTGGTCCGATTGGTGTAATTGCCATACGTTAAACTCCTCTTAAATGTAGTTTGCACATAAGTGTTGATTAAAAATTCTATATATACTTTTTTCTTGCACTTGGAATCATCTCCATAATATTGATATGATATCAACAATAATCTTATCACAACTCATCCATGCATCAGCGTCTTATCCTTCGAAACCTCCCTCGTCCCACAAGAAAAGAACTTGTTGAAGAGATCTACTGGCTGTGTGATACCCTGGGCCTCTCGGCAGGCAGAGATATTGACAACCTGTCAACACAGATAATCCTTAAAATTCTCCAACACTCTTCAGAATATGCCGGAATCTCTTCAGATGAGCTTGGTTCGCTTCTTTCAATATCGCAGGGGCGGGTTAATCACCATCTGAGAAATCTTTCACGTTCAGGTATGGTTTACAGGAACCGCCGCCTGATTCATCTGCGTGGAAGAAGCCTTCGTGATTCAATCAGGGAGATTCGCAGGGATGCAGACAGAATATTTGATGAACTGGAGGTCGTTGCTGATGAGATTGATGGCCTTGTAGGTATTTCTGAAAACAATGAGGCAAAATCCCTTATAATCAGAACAAAACCCGGAATTATTATTCATAAATAATTTATTATTTATGAAAAAATCCACATCAGATTTTGTTATTCGATGGTTCCAGCATCTGCGCCAGTTGGTTTCTCATGTTCCTGGTATGTGTCCCTTCCCAGTACTGGCGGTTACAGACCGGACAATATACCAGAGGAGTATCGTCTGGTATGATGCTTACAGGAGGATCGCCAGGTGGAGACCCTTCATGTAACAGGACA
>JAQVIE010000236.1 GCA_028695895.1 Methanospirillum sp.
CTCTGGTTTTGATAATATTGGGGACATAATCTCCTCTTCTAAGAAAATTTATTCAAAGCTGACTATATTTATTAAGAATTTACTTTATTAATTATTACCTTTTTGAAATTTCTATTTAAAAAATGTAATTATTACCTCAAAAATGTCAGGTTCTAAAACTTGACAATTTAGAGTAACTATTGGAGAGTGATATTGTTGATTCTTCAGACAGTACATCCATATATATTTGAATTGCATCTTTGATATTTTCAATAACCTCATCAAATGAGTCACCTTGCGTATGACATCCAGGTAAAGCAGGGACATGAGCGATATAACCCCCATCAGGCTCCTGGATTAATTCAACCTTAAATTTTAAGGCCATATTATTACGTATCAGGCATGAATTGATATCAAATTTTTCTCTTAAATATCATGCCTGGGATGGTCTGCGGGGATGATCACGTATGTCGGCTATTCCCCCCGGAACTAAACAACCCAAATGATGAAGAGCATACTCTGGAGCGGATGGAAAAGAAAGTATCCGCGATGGATGAAAAGACTGCTGATACACTGTGTCAGGTATACCGGGCCCCTGACATCCGGACCGTTGAAGCAGCGAAGGTCATAGAAAATAACCAGTGTCAGATTGTTCACCGCAATTAAATTACTAAATTTTTTAAAAGTAATATGTTATGATAAAATTAAATCATCCTTATATGGTGGATTTTTTGCAGGTCAGATTGATTTTAAATTGAATACCAAATTTAAAATTTTTATCATTTGTTATAAAAATTTTTAAATTAATATGAATAGATGTAATTAATATGACATAATAATAATTAAATGATCAATATATTCTGAAGAGTGAGATGGATGAGTTTTGTTTTTATTATTAAAAAGGAATCAGAACGAAGGATTAAAAGCGTCGAAAAGTTTTCTGATAAAACCTGTCATATCTTTGTTGATAGATTAAATTACCCAATATCTGATCAGCAATATCAGATAATGGAGAGATTGCCTAATGCAGAGATAATTATTATTGAATCCGGAATTTGTTCAAATTGTAAAGAGATAGAGAATGAGATCAGACATTTGGCAGAAACTGTCCCTGTCATCATTCTTGGTAATACTGATGTTCCTTTTCCTGAATCATCTGTTAATAATGAGCAACAAACAATCTGCAATCGGTATTTCCATTATGGCGGGGAGGAAAATCTGAAAAACCTGATTTTATATATAAATAACTGGTGGAATTTATCAGATGCCATCCCTCTGCCTCAGCTAATGCCCCGTCAGGGAATATATCATCCAGGGTCTGAAATTTATTTTCCTTCTGTAGATGAGTATTATCAGTGGTACCAGCCATCATATGCTGACACTATAGGAATTCTCATTGAATATTCTTCATGGGCAGATGGAAATCTTAAGATTGAAGACATGCTGATTAAATGTCTGGAATCTCATCTTATCAATGTAATTCCAGTTTTTACCGATTCATTAATTGATCCAGACCTGGGTTCCATAGGTCTTAAAGAATCCGTAACCAGGTATTTCCTAAATGATGTCAACTCACAGGTTCAGGGAATCATAAAGCTTATTTCACCTGTTACTGATCCTTCAGATCCTGCTGATGAGGCAAAAGAATCATTTATCAAATGTCTGGATTTAATTTCAAAGATGAATATTCCGGTTTTCCAACCGGTTGTAACCTATCATCAGTCACTTGAAGAATGGTATGATCTGAAGGGCCTGACTGATGATGTTCCCTGGGCTGTTTCTCTTCCTGAATATGAAGGTGTAATTGAACCGGTAATGATTGGAGCTACTTTTGAAAGATCTGGGGCTGATGGGACCAGAATTGCTATCCAGGAAAGATGTGAACGGGTGGCAAACCGGATCTCAAGATGGATCAGATTGATGAAAAAGGAACGGAAAGAGAGAAAAGTAGTTTTCATGCTTAATAACAGTCCGTGCCATGGTGTTGAAGCAACTGTCGGGAGTGCATCTCACATGAACGCCTCTCAAAGTGTTGTCAATCTCTTAAATCGGATGAAGGAAGAAGGGTATACGATTGAAGATATTCCTGAAGATGGAGAGGCACTGATAAAACTGATACTGGAACGTAGGGCAATTTGTGAATTCAGATGGACTACAGTTGAAGATATTGTTGCTAAAGGGGGATGTATTGCGCGAATCACTCCTGATCAATACCTTTCCTGGTATGACACGTTGAATGATGAGTTCAGGGAAAATGTGGAAGAGGTCTGGGGAAAACCCCCGGGAGAGGGGATGGTATTGGAAAATGATCTCCTCATCACCGGAGTAAGGTTTGGAAATGTTCTCATCTGTTGCCAACCAAAAAGGGGATGTTATGGACCTAAATGTGATGGAAGAGTCTGTAAAATCCTTCATGATCCGTACTGCCCTCCACCTCACCAGTACCTTGCTACCTATCATTATCTTGAAGAGGATTTTGATGCAGATGTTCTGGTTCATGTAGGTACTCATGGAAGCCTTGAACTAACACCTGGAAAAGGAGTTGGGATGTCTTCTTCATGTTCTCCTGATGTCTGTATTGGGAATAAACCGTATTTATACATCTATAATGCAAATAACCCTCCTGAAGGAGCATTAGCAAAAAGAAGGACATATGCAACCCTGATTGATTACATGTTGTCGGTCATGGATCAATCATCGCTCTATAAAAAATTGGAAGATCTGGATGAGATGCTTCGGGAACATGAGATGGCTCTTGATGATAATGCCCGAAAACATGCTCTTGAGCATCAAATCCGGGATCTCATCTATGAAATTAATCTTGATAATGATATGCACCTTTATCCCAATGATTCATTTGAAACTCTTAAAGGCAAGGCCCATGAAAGTTTGTCAAAAATCAGAAATACTCAGATAATTCGCGATGTTCATATTTTTGGAGAAATACCGGAGGGAGAAAAGCGAGTTGAGTTCATTAATAATATCATTCGTTTTGATATTGGTGTTCTTTGCATTAGAAGAGTAATTGCGGAGATATTTGGGCATGATTTTGATGACCTGTACGATAATCAGGATGGCTTTTCTGCCCAAGAGGGAAAATCAAATGGTGAGATTATTGAAGATCTTGATATTCAAGCGAAGGATTTCATACGGGTAACACTTGAAAAACCTTCAGAACCTTTTTCAGTCCTGTTTGACAGGATCCTTACCAAAGAACAGGAAGATAAACTCCATAGAATTCAATTGAGAATACTTGATATTCATGAACGTCTTTCGCAATCCAGGGAGATCGATGC
>JAQVIE010000237.1 GCA_028695895.1 Methanospirillum sp.
TCCCTCTGTTAGCTGGTTTATACTGGCGCAGTGCTACAAGAATGGGAGCTATTGCGAGCATGGCCTCAGGACTTTTATCAGCAGGAATATTTGGGGCATATTACCAGTTCATTGCAATGCTTCCACTTCATTTCAGTTTTTATGCAGTAATTGTTTCCATTATTGTAATGATTACTGTCAGTTTGTTCACCCAAAAAACAGATGAAAAAGTGCTTGATGAAACAAAAACCGGATGGTTCATCCGCTGTAACTGATTTTTTTCATTTTATCTCTTTTTTTATTATGAGCATTGGGAATTATTAACTAAACAAGCAGATGAGCTATAAGTAAAAGATGGAACACCCTTCTAAAGAATCGATAGTCAAAGCTGCAGGGCTCGTATTTGGTGATATAGGCACAAGCCCCATTTACACGTTTGCCGTGTTATTTCTTTTTCTTACACCATCTCATGAAAATGTCATGGGCGCAGTTTCCCTTGTTTTCTGGACATTGGTGATTATGGTAACTGTTCAGTATACTTTTTTGGCTATGCGTCTTTCAGAAACTGGGGAGGGAGGGACCCTGGTTCTCAAAGGGCTTCTTCTCCCTCTCCTTAAAAAACCGAAGGTAGTAGCAGTTTTTACTCTTCTTGCAACTTTAGGCATCTCTCTTATGATAGGAGAATGCGTAATAACACCTGCAATATCTATCCTTTCAGCTGTTGAAGGAGTACGACAAATTCCAGGCTTTGAAACAGTTTCTCAGAATTGGTTGATTTATCTTGCAATTTTAATTGCGCTGGGATTATTTTTATTTCAGAAAAGGGGTACTGAAGGAGTATCACGAACTTTCGGGCCGGTTATGGTTGTCTGGTTTTTTGTTTTATTTCTTTCAGGGATAATTTCTGTATCAATAAGCCCTGAAATACTTTTTGCAATGCATCCATTATATGCTGTACAATTCTTCGTTCATAACGGACTTCATGGCTTTTTTTCATTGTCCATGATAGTATTGTGTTCCACCGGAGCTGAAGCACTATTTGCTGATATGGGGCATCTTGGACGTGAACCCATTCAATATGCCTGGAGTTTTGTTTTTATTGCAGTTCTTTTTTCCTACCTTGGACAGGCAGCGTTCCTGTTAAGAAATGCTGAAGTTGGCAACCCATTATTTGAAATGATCTTTTCAATTTCTCATGAATTATATATTCCATTTCTCATTCTCATGATCATCGCAACAGTTATTGCTTCCCAGTCGGTTATAAGTGGTATTTTTTCTATTATATACCAGGCAATTACCACCCATCTTCTTCCAATGCTTCCGGTTGATTATACCTCGGACGAATTAAGGACACAGATTTATATCAACACGATAAATTGGCTGTTATGTGCAGCCGTCATTTGCGTTCTTTTGATATTCCAGTACTCAGACAGGCTGGCAAGTGCATATGGTCTTTCAGTCACAGCTACCATGTCGATAACAGGTTCATTCATGGTTGCAATTTTTTACTATCGACGAAAATACATCTATTTGGGAATTGCTACTATTGTTACCCTTGTGGACATACTGTACTTCCTGTCTACAGTATCCAAGATACCTCATGGAGGATATTTATCTCTGGTAATTGCTTCAATCCCTTTCTCAATAATAATTATCTATACCGCCGGACAGCGGGCGCTTTACCGATCCATGAAACCACTGGGACATGACAAGTTTTTAAAAAAATATGTCCAGGCATACAAAAAAGGAAGACATATCAGAGGAACGGCTCTTTTCTTCGCCCGTTCGCTTGATCAGGTTCCGGCATATATCTCCAGAACAATGTTTAACAATGAGATAATTTATGAAGAGAATATAATAATTTCTCTTAATATTAAAGAAGAACCATATGGTTTTTCCTGGCATTTTGATAAATCAATTGAACCTGGTCTGTCACGACTTTCAATTAGTTATGGATATAAGCAGATCATTGATCTGATGAGGATCATCCGTGATGCTGGAATAGAAGAGAAAACTATCTTTTACGGTATGGAAGAGATTGTTACAAGAAACATTTTCTGGAAAATTTTTAGTTCAATTAAAAGAATTTGTCCTTCATTTGTTCAATATCACAGGCTGCCATCACATAAAGTGCACGGTGTTATCACCAGGGTTGAGCTCTAATCTCTTTTACCAGGTATGGATATCTCTACCTTTCCAAATATTTAACAAAAATTTATCTTTCAGATATAAGTTTAGCTGACTATCATGACAGAGAATGGTGTTTAGAAAAATCACCATGAAATAGGATAATTTATTGCCGATCATACCCAGATATGGTATCAAGGTGAATTGAAATGTGTACCGTTGGCGGACCTGTTGATATAGATTTTGATGAAGGATTAAAACCAAAAGATTTCAAATGCAAAGATTGTGGTGGCAGTTTTAGTTCATTAGGTAAAAATATTCGCTGCCCTACCTGTGGTTCGGATAACTGTATTGCAGCATGATCTGCTCTCTTGAGGATGGTTATCTCTGTATTCAAAGCAGGAGATCCTTTCTATTAATAGGGAAGATTTTATCCTCTTTTCATCTCTTTATTGAAACAAATCAAAAGGAACATTCCCAGTACCTTGAGGAAGGAGACCTTGTAGTAGTTTCAGCACCGGAAGGAGGAGAGTTGGGCCAGGCAATTATCCTTCTTGAGCTCATCAGGGAATACCAGGCCCCCCTTATTGTTCTTCCCAAAGATCACCCTGGTAGTAAACGACTAAAAATGGTTGTATCAGCAGGGGATCATATTGAACTGAACTGTTCAATACAAAGGGGAACTCATCCAGAACAGCATCTGTTATGCGGATCAGAAGAGATGGCAGGATTGGTCCTGAAAAAAGTCAAGGGTGGAGTGGAAATATTCGGGGCAGATAAGTTCCAGGTAAAACCCTTTGAAAGAATTGTTATTTCTCCTCTTCATTAAAATCTTCTCTTTTCAAAATTGTTGTGATGCCTTCAGAGATATTTTTACATTTTCTCTTTTGATTGAATAACACGATTCCAGTATGAAAATAAATTATCGTAATTATCAGGACAAGATCTATTACACCGATCAGTGCTGCCGGGAGATTATGTCCAAACTGGGAAAATATTTGTGAGTCAATCAGTGGCACCAATAGGATTCCAACAAGAAAACATAGAATCCCTGATATTATAACCATAATATCTTTAAAGTCCATATTATCTCTCTCGAATATATAGTGTTCTGGATTTTAAAAGATATTAAATTCTCTATACTACCCTGTTTTTTCTGATAAAGTTA
>JAQVIE010000238.1 GCA_028695895.1 Methanospirillum sp.
GCCTCGCCAAGTGTGCTTGTTGTAACCTGGACTACCTGCATTCCTGGAATTCCTACGTCACCCATGTCTTTAACCACCGATGTACCAGCAAGCGCATTTGTGGATGACTGAACTGACATCATGGCTGATTCTGTCCTGGGTTTGTCAGGATTGTATCTAACAATAAGCCGGTCTGGTGCATATTCTGCAGATACTTCAATTGGCTGAGATGAAATGGGAAGGGCTGAAGACTGTATTACCTGACCTGGTGAAGCAGGTGATACAAAAGAAGGGAATACCTGCTGTATTGATGATGGAATTGATGAAATACCTTTGTCAGGAACGGCTGTCCCTGCCTGTGTAAACGCACATATGATAACCGCTACAATTACCAGAAGAGTAGCAGATGAAGTTTTTCCTGGAATGATCATTTTAACCCCCTGTGAAATAACACAGCTAATTTCTTATTTGCCGTCTATATGAAAGAAGTTTCCCAGACAATGAACAGGAAACAATGATTTCTGTAAAGAAGGCTGCTTCCCGGTAATATATATAAGACCTCTCTATGAATCACCGGGTTCAAATAGATCCAAATGCAGAATTGTAAGTAAGACCTTTCCCGGGTAATGTGATGCTGATATCATGGGAGATATAATCTGTCCGAAATGTAACTCGAAAGACACGGAATTTGATGATCTGGTGACGACAGATTCTGGAAGCATGATTGCAAAATGCCGGTGCAATGCCTGTAGTCATTCCTGGGAAATGCCGTTCGGGTTATAAAATGAGATGCGTTCTGAATTTTTAGTTGGAATCAATTTAAAATGAATTGTTTACATAGAATGAATGTTGGCGTCATCGTATTAGGTATTTTTATTTTGTGCTGGGGTTTTGTCTGGCTTGGAAATGATATCGGGTGGTGGAATTTTTCCTTCCCTTTCTGGCCGGTTATTATCATCCTTACCGGAATTGTGATCCTCTTTAATGAACTTAAAAAAACAGTCAGGGAGGATTAATGTATGTTTTTTTCAGACTCCCGATAAAAAGACATTCATCCGGTGTGATTAGTTCTATGCCTTCGAATTCGCCAAATTCGATATCAAGACCTCTTACCAGGGCTGCAGGAATCCGTTCATCAGACTCGCCCATTATAAGTTCAGCAGCAGAGGCAATATTATCTGCAACCGCCCGCCTGGTGACCATAAGTTCACGGCCATAAAGGTCTTTCCTGCCACGCTCGTCAATAACCGAAGGAATACCTGAGCATGCAATGGCAACTCCGCCGCAGCCGTACCTCATGGGATGAGTCCTGCTGTCAATAATCAGCACGCCAACAAAACAGCCAGTCTCCTCAAAAATTTTTTTACGGAGGGAGTGTGCAAGGGCACCGGGTTTTTCCGGGAGAAGTGTTACACATCCGTCAGGGGCATTTGAACCATCAATCCCTGCATTTGGAAGAAGATGTCCTGACTTTATTGATAACAGAAATCCGGGAATCCCACCTACAATCTCATCAGACTCCTGAATTACTATCTCTGCAAGAGCAGGGTTTATCTCGTACTGCCTGGACACCTCTAATGCCTGTTCTGATGGTTTTATATTCTGAAGTGATGCTACTCTTCCCTGGGCTGTTGCAACCGCGGACTCGGCAAGAACAAGGATGTCATTATCCTGTAACTTTAGTCCCTGTTTATTCATGGAAACGGTAAGGTGTGCCAGCAGGGAATCACCAGGTTTTATAAGGTCAGTACGAAGTCCGAATATGTGAAACTCTTTCATCATGGCCTCATCAGGTGCATCACACTTTTTATTATGTCCCTTGTCTCCGGGATGTCATGGGTTCTGATAACCGATGCTCCTTCCCAGATTAACCTGGTGGTAACTGCCAGTGATCCTGCCAGTCTGCCGGAAGGAGGCTGACCGGTTAATTCCCCGATAAAAGATTTTCGTGAGACTGCAGCAAGAAGTGGCAGGTTGTATGTGGTCAGTTCATTAAAATGCCTGCATAACTCCCAATCATCCTCCGCCGTCCGTTCTGGTATCCACCTGCCAATACCTGGATCAAGAATGATATCATCAATACCGCATTTGTGAGCCTGGTTTATCACTCCCCTAATCGAGTTATGAGTGTCCTGAAGGGATAGTGCATCTCCAGGGCTTTTTCCTGATGCCATCAGTATTGCCGGCAGTTCTGCATCAGCAATTACTTTTCCAAGTTCCGGGTTTTTAAGCCCGGAGATGTCATTGGCAAGACTTATATCAAAACGAAGAGCCGCGTCCAGCACTTGCGGGTGCATTGTATCAATGCTGATAACATAATTCTCACCTCTTAATTCAGCAAGGCATTCCTTTATCCGCACAATCTCTTCAGAAACAGAAAGAGGCGGGCTTCCTGGAGCAGTACTTCTGGCACCGATATCCAGAATTTCAGCCCCTGAAGTAAACATATGTCCGGCAGTCTCATGGACGGCAGGAATCGGGACATAGGAACCCTGGTAAAATGACTCAGGACTGATGTTTAAAACACCCATGATTACAGGATATTGCCTGCCTACATGGATGTCCCTTAAATGAAAGGTCCGCATCTGTTCCTTGCTATATCGGTGGTATTTTCCATCAGGGATGCAATTGTCATCGGTCCGACGCCACCAGGGACCGGAGTAACTGCCCCGGAGACTTTCTTTACTTCTTCAAATGCGACATCACCGCAGAGTTTTCCGTTCACTTGGTTTGTGCCGACATCAATTACTGTGGCTCCTGGTTTTACCATGTCTGCTGTAATAATACCGGCTTTTCCGGCAGCACTCACCAGTATGTCAGCCTGCTTTGTAATTTCCGGAAGATTTTCTGTTTTACTATGACATATGGTGACTGTTGCATCGGCATGGAGTAGTAGTAATGCAATCGGGCGGCCGACGTCCACACTTCTTCCAACAATGACTGCCCTCTTTCCTGCAATGGGAATTTTATATTCATGCAGAAGGGTCATTATTCCCTTAGGGGTGCAGGGCCTTGATCCGGGAAGATTATTGACCAACCTGCCCATGTTAATCGGATGAAATCCGTCAACGTCTTTTTCAGGCAGTATGGTGGCCAAAACTGACTCAGTGTCGATAGCTTTTGGAAGGGGAAGCTGGACCAGTATTCCGTCAATATCAGAGTCTTCATTCAACAGCCGGATCCTCTCCAGGATGTTACGGGTTGATGTGACCTCAGGCAGGGAAATGTTTACCGAGGTGATACCTACCTGTTCACATGCCCTGTGCTTCATTCTT
>JAQVIE010000239.1 GCA_028695895.1 Methanospirillum sp.
ACCGACTCTTACCATACCTCCGGTAACTACTCCAAATAGACCGCTTCCAGTAATTGTCTCAAATGAAGTGACTTCAGTAGGTTCAATCTTTTCTTCATTAGCTTTTGATATAATAGCAGTGCTTAAAGGATGATCGGAAAGGAACTCAAGAGATGCAGCCATAGATAAAAGAAGTTCCTGGTTTCCGGTGAAAGTATCTATATCTGTCACAACAGGTTTTCCCTTGGTAACTGTTCCAGTTTTATCAAATAAAGCGACACTTATTTTATCTGCAATCTCTAAAATCGAACCATTTCTGATGAGAATACCAAGCTCAGCCCCACGACCTATACCTACTGTTACTGCTGTCGGGGTTGCAAGACCCAGTGCACATGGACAGGCAACCACCAGAACTGCAATTAATGTCTGCAGGGAAAAACGAAGATCCATCCCCCTGATACCATACCAATAGGAGAATGAAAGAATAGAGATTAAAAGAACTACTGGGATAAACCAGGCAACAGCATAGTCAGCAAGTCTTTGAACAGGAGGACGTGATCCCTGAGCCTCTTCTACAAGCCTGATAATTCTTGCAAGCATTGTATCTGAACCAACTCTGGTTGCTTCATAGTTAAATGACCCGGTGGTAACCAGAGTTCCACCGATTACTTCCTGGCCCGACTCCCTTAATACTGCCAGAGGTTCACCTGTAACCATTGACTCGTCAACATAACTTGATCCTGAAACAACAATGCCATCAACAGGTATCCTCCCTCCAGGCCTCATTCTGATGATATCTCCCGGTATTACATCCTGGATCGGAATGCCTTTCTCTACTCCTTCCCTGATAACAAAAGCAGAATCCGCCTGCAGTCCAATGAGTGACATGATTGCAGTTGATGTTCTGCCTTTTGCGCGTGCTTCAAGGTACCTTCCAAGAGATAAAAATGCCGTGAGCATAAGAGCAGTCTCATAAAACAGAGTACTTTTATCAAGAACGATTGAGAAAGTTCCTAAAACACTTGCAAGATAGGCAACTCCAATACCCATTGCATACATGACATCCATATTCAGAGTTTTATTCCTCAAAGCTCCCAGTGCAGCACGAAATATCGGACTTCCAAGCCAGAACAGAACCGGAGTGGTGATAAGGAACTGAAGATAAGAGATCAGTTGCATATCGTAAAAAGGAACAAACATCATTCCCATAAGTGCCAGAGAAAGACCAAACCCGATTATTATCCTTAATAATTGATTTTTTAACTCTTTATCCCGTTGTCTTTCAATCTCATCATCCTTATCCCGGTCAGTTCCAAGAAAATGATAACCAGCATTGTTTATCGTGTCACGAATTGTCCTGATGTCAACAAGAGAAGGATTGTAGGAGATATAGGCACGATCAGTGGCAAGATTGATATCAACTGAAATAACTCCTTCAAGAGCCTCCAGGGCACGTGTTACTGCCTGAACACATGAGGCACATGTCATACCTCCCACTCTGATAATGGCTTTTTCAAAAGTTACTTCAAACCCGCTTTTTTCTACTGCTCCAGTCAAATCTTTAATAGAAACAAGTGCCGGATCATAAGAAACCCTGGCTTTTCCAGTAGCAAGGTTTACTGAAGACTCCTTAACCCCGGGAGTTAATGAAAGACCTTTTTCCACAGTAATTGCACAAGTGGCACAGTGCATTCCGGAAATTTGTAATTCAATCTCCTTTTTTTTCTCTTCAATCATATATAACCTCTTTTTCAGATATGCAATTCATAGAGAATAATCATATTCCTAAAATTCATTTTACATATAGTACCAGATGATAATGTATGATCTTATGTGCAGCACAGATATCACCCTGTTGGAAAGATCCTGAATCAGGCCTGAAAAAGATGAGGAAATATGCAATCAAAGCAATAGAAGGAGATGCTGAGTTAATAGCTTTTCCTGAACAGGCACTGACCGGATGGGACCCTCATGATACCTCATTTGCAACCAAAGAAACAGGAACGCTTGTTGATGAAATGAGGGATATTGCAAGAGATGTAAGTATTGGAATTATTGGATCATTCAGGGAGATTGGTGATAAAAAACCCAGAAATACCTGCATAGCTATAGGATCGGATGGCCGGATCCAGGCCAGATATTCAAAAATGCACCTGTTTTCTCCAGGAAAAGAAGATAAGTATTTTTCAGCGGGTACATCTTTGGGAACCTTCACATATGGATCCTGTAAGATTGGACTTGCAATTTGTTATGATTTGCGATTTGCACCATTATTTCAGGCCTACCGAAATTTAGGGATACAACTGATGATAGTGCCCTCTGCCTGGCCATCCTCCAGGATGAAACATTTCAATCTTTTTTCAAAGAGCAGGGCTGCCGAATTTCAATTATTTATTGCTTCAATAAACACAGTTGGGTCTACTCCTGTAGATAATTATTCTGGTGGAACCTGTATAGTTGGCCCTGATGGAAAAATAAGAACACAGGGAAGCAATCTTGAGGAACTAATTATTTATGACATACAGGAAAAAAAAGCTGATTCCTTAAGAGAGAATTTTCCGATAAATAGTGATTTTCTAAAGACAGACTATACAAAATTATGCCGATAAAAAAAGATTTTAAAGTACCATAATCAGGTCACTTATTGATTCATCATATTCATCATCACCAGGGAACCTGACCTGGATAAATGTTGTTGTGGAACCTCCACTGGCAGTAAATTTGAAATAACCCTTTTCATTAGTGTTTGAAATTCCAAGTATCGCAAAATCGCTTCTGATTCCTGCCCTGTCTGAAGCCTCACATATAACCTTTTTTTCCGGAAGAGGTGCACCATTCTCACCAATTAACTGTCCATCAATTGAGACAGTCTGCCCTGGAGATGGGTTTGCAGGTGATACTTTTGCAATAACCTTTGTACTTGATTTTGCCACAGAAGGAATAACTCCGGTTTTTACCTTTGGTTCTTTTGAAATGTGACCTTTGATGATTTCACTTACTGTTCCATCGAACTGAGAGTTTCCATTATACCGGACCCTGAGATATTCCGGTGGTGATGCAGCCGGTCTGAAAAATGAATATGCACCATCGATATCTGTCGTTGTCACAGCCAGAAATTTATATTCTCCTTCAGGATCATCAGATTCCAGTTGTTCAAGAGACACTTTCTTGTTACCCATTATATTTCCATTTTCGTCGATGAGTACTCCTACCACGGTAAACGGAAGATCTTCACCAGGGTTTTCAGGATCGGTGTTGATGGAAATCTGGAC
>JAQVIE010000240.1 GCA_028695895.1 Methanospirillum sp.
TCCCCACGGAACAGCTCACTTGTGCCATATGGCGTATCCTGCTCAAACTTTTTTAATTCTGATCCTTTGTAGTCCAGTAATGTAGTACCACCAATAATTCCAAGCATGTATGCGGGATATGTATTCGCTCTCTAAAAATTAAAACTCTTTCAGGAAAAATCAGTAAAACAAGGAGAATGAAATAATTATTTTAACCATGAATTCAAATAGATGCCTATATATATAAGAAATTTCAACCTAATAGGGCGGGCCGGTAGATCAGTGGGAGATCGCTACCTTGGCATGGTAGAGGCCGCGGGTTCAATTCCCGCTCGGTCCATTTTTCAAAAGTTCAAATATAACGTTTTTTTTGATATTCAGCTTATTATTTATGAATATCCGGAATTGCAGAACATTTTTAATATAAAAAACTCAATTTTGAATTGATATTGCATACCTGCAAAGATCAGCGAGATCGCACATATCACAGGCTGGTTTTCGTGCAGTGCATACTTTTCTCCCATGCAGGATAAAAAGCTGATTTATTTCACCCCAGTATTCATGTGGAAAAATCCGGGTTAGATCAGCCTCTATCCGGTCAGGTTCATTTTGATCTGTCAGTCCAAGGCGCATGGATACTCTTCTGACATGCGTATCAACAGCAATACCAACAGTTTTAGAGAAAGCATGACCAAGAACAATATTTGCAGTCTTTCTTCCTACTCCTGGAAGACAGATGAGATCCTCCATACAGTCCGGCACCCTTCCGTCATATTCTGTCATGACCATGCGGGATGTGGCAATTATGTTCCTGGCCTTGGTATGGTAAAAACCGGTTGAATGCACAATTTTTTCAACATCCCCCATGTCAGCATTCGCAAGGGATTCAATATCAGGATATCGCTCAAAAAGTTCCCTGGTGACCATGTTTACACACCGATCAGTCGTCTGTGCGGAGAGAATTGTTGCAATTAAAATTTCATACGGGTTTTTAAAGTGAAGGAATTCATCACTGCATTTAGAAAGATCGTAATTTGATCGCAGTCGTAAAATAATTTCAACAGGGTTAGAAATTATCATAAAAGATAGTGGGGTAACGCAGATTCGAACTGCGGTCAAAGCGTCCCAAACGCTCTAGGATGGACCAGGCTACCCTATTACCCCATGCGGAAATACATGTTGAACATATTATTATATATAATCTTTCATTTTGATTAGAGTTGAAATGGGGTCTTTTTACTTGCAGTTACAAGAGTTCCAACGAATTTTCCAGTTTTTAAAACTGATTCAAGAAGTGAGGGATCACGTCCGTCCATTACCAGAAGAGGAATACCGCACCGTTCAACTATCTTCACTGCGACAATATCCATTACGGTGTTTACGCCCGCTACAGCCTGCTGGCCAATAACAACATCCAGTAAATCAGCAGGAGTCATAGTATCAAAACGCTTTGCCATGGGATCTTTACGTGGATCAGCGGAATAAATTCCGTCCACTGCAGTCAGGTTGATAAAAAGATCTGCTCCCACACGCTCGGCAAGCACTGCAGCCACTGCATCTGTTGTCTGTCCTGGTGTGATCCCGCCCATCACGACGATTTTTCCTGATTCAGCAGCGCATAGTGCCTCAGTATGACTGGTAGCAACAGATGGCCAGGCAGCATGTCCAAGTGCGCCGACAAGAAGCATGGCATTCAGCCTTGTTACCATAATTCCCAGTTCATCTGAAAACGCTTCATCAGCCTCAAAGGATCGTGCCATAGAGATATACTGCCTGGCCGTTCCACCCCCGCCGACAACAACAAAAAGACGATGATTTGAAGAAATTCTGGTCAAAACAGAGATAAATGGTTTGATATTTGGACTGTCTATATCAGGGAGAAGAACAGACCCGCCCAGAGAGAGCACAATAATAGGCATTCAACTTCATAAGTTAACTTATCGAAACCATATAGGTTATTCAACACAATTACATCATTTATAAATCAAGGAATTATCTCTCTTAACATTAACAGGGTAATCATGGAAGCGCGACACTATTCCCGTGATGAGACGGGTACCATTCATTGCAATCTTTGTAATCACCATTGTAGAATTGCTGATACAAAAACCGGTATATGCGGTGTCAGGAGATCAATTCATGGCCAGCTAATCGCAAAAACTTATGGAAAGGTTACTTCTGAAGCAGTAGATCCAATAGAGAAAAAACCTCTTTACCATTTCCTTCCAGGAACTCTTTCATATTCTCTTGGGGGAGCTGGATGTAACTTCTCCTGTAGTCATTGCCAGAACTGGCATATCTCTCATGCCAGTTTTGAAAGCATAAGACAAAAAACACTCTCACCTGAAGAGGGAGTAAAAAGGGCTATAGCTTCCGGGGCTTCATCAATTTCCTGGACATATAATGAACCGACCATTTGGTTTGAATACACGCAGGATATGGCACGACTTGCCCATAAACAGGGTCTGAAAACAGTTTATGTTACAAACGGGTACATGACCGAGGATGCCCTGACAGATCTTGCCCCTGATCTTGATGCCTGGCGGGTTGATATCAAGTCTTTTTCCGAAAATTTTTACCAAAAAGTCTGCAGGGCCAGGCTGCAACCAGTGCTTGACACAACAATCCGTGCAAAGGAACTCGGGCTTCATATCGAGGTGGTTCATCTCATGATTCCAGGATATAATGATTCACCAGATGAGACTATCCAGCTAATCTCATGGATTCTTGATAACCTGGGCCCGGATACTCCGGTTCACTTTACCAGATTTCATCCTGATTTTGAGATGCAGGAGACTTCGACAACGCCTGTCAGGACGCTTGAACACGCCTTACACCTTGCCAGGGATAGAGGACTCAGGTTTACATATCTTGGCAATGTTCCAGGGCATGAATATGAACAAACATGGTGCCCGCATTGTAACAACCTCCTGATTGGCAGGTCAGAATACACAATAGGTCCCATCCATCTCAATAACAGTAAATGTGCCCATTGTGGTGAAGAAACAGGCATCATCACACGAATATGACCAAAGATTTGGAACATACGTTTTTTTGCGATCGGATGGCTGGATCTTTATGCAAATATATCAGGTTTATGGGGTATGACTGCAGAAGTGCCAATGACCTGCCATCAGGAAATCCCAGGGAAGATACTGATATACTCAGGATAGCCAGGAAAGAGAAGAGATATATTCTTACACAGGCTGTTGAACTTGCTCACAGGGGAGGGGATTATGCTGCCCGGCTGGATTCTTCAGACCTTGCC
>JAQVIE010000012.1 GCA_028695895.1 Methanospirillum sp.
CGGTATCATGCCCATATGCTGAGAGATCCTGTCCGGCCATACGGATCTCGACAGCACCTCCTCTGGCACATCCGGTGATTTTTTCATAAATCTTTTCTGGAGGAATGCTTCTTATGGATCCACGGGCACAGCGGGTGATGCAGTACCTGCATGATCCAACACAACCTGGTCCAATCTGCACAACAGAAACCACCCCATCATGTACATGTGGAACTGTGGTTGCTGCCAAGTGGATTGAATCAGGATGAATTGCCTTCACATGAGGCATATCCTGCAAAAGGGCTGGCATAGCAAGCGGGAGGCATCCGGTTACATACACTTCATGGTCAGGGTATGAGGCAATCTCTTTGATCATCTTTCGCTCGGTTGAACCGATAACGATACAGGTGTTGATGACTACTACCTCAGCCTGACCAGGGTCAGTAACGATAACTGATCCCAGGTTTTTTAAGACCGATTCAAGGAGATCAGAATCGCCAAAGTTATATGCACATCCAAAAGTCCGGATATATACAGCCTGCCCGGAAAGTGCCTCTTCCCATTGCCTGTCTGGTTCAAATAAAGTAAATATGCCGTTTTTAATAATATTATCCCGGTTGATCATTGACAACTGCACTCAACATTGAGGAACCAAACGGCTTAAAACATATTCTGCATATATGTAGGCAATGGTTAGAATCGGGCTCCTCGGATGTGGCAATGTTGGCAGAATCATTGCAGCCCATCAGGATGGATTTACCGTTGAGGCGCTTTTTGACCGCCTGCCGGACCATGCAGAGGAACTTGCCCGCATCTGTGGTGCTCCGGCATTTTCAGATTTTCAGGAGTTTATATCGCAGGATTTTGATATCTGTGTGGAAGCTGCCTCAGTCCTTGCGGTCAGGGAATATGCCCCGAAAATCCTGGAAAACGGGAAAAATATTCTTATACTCTCTGTTGGTGCATTGTCTGACTCCTATTTCAGAAAAGCTCTTCTTGACATGGCACGAAAATCCGGGAAAAAAATTCATATTCCGAGTGGCGCCATAATGGGCCTTGACAATCTGAAAGTGGGACAGATAAGCAGGATAGATTCGGTTCTTCTTAGGACTACAAAGAGTCCTGAAAGTCTTGGAATGAATGTTACTACGCGAACCCTTGCATTTCGTGGCAAGGCAAACGAGTGCATAAAACAATTCCCAAAAAACATCAATGTATCGGTTGCACTTGCACTGGCAGCTTCCCATGATGTGGATGTTGAGCTCTGGGCAGACCCTGAAGTTGACAGAAATATCCATGATATTCATGCATTAGGAGAATTTGGGGAGGTCAATATCAGGATTGTAAATCAACCATGTCCTGACAACCCTGCAACCAGCTACCTTGCTGCCCTTTCAGTGCTCTCACTTCTGAAAAACCTGGATAACCCGCTGGTGATCGGATCGTGACAAAACGTAATCTTATTGCAGATGTCCTTCGTCTGAAGTCAGAAAAAAATGCACTAATCCTGGCACATAACTACCAGATCCCTGAGATTCATGCAGTTGCAGATATTGTCGGAGATAGTCTTGAGCTGGCCCTTGCAGCGAGAAAAGCGACTGAGCCTGTTCTTGTTCTTTGTGGTGTCAGGTTCATGGCAGAAACTGCTCACATACTAAATCCTGAAAAAAAGGTACTTTTACCAGACTCAGATGCCGGTTGTCCCCTGGCGGATTTTTTAACCCCCGGGATGATACTTGAAGCAAAAGAAAAGTATCCTGAAGCAGCGGTTGTTGTGTATATTAACAGTACTGCAGAATGTAAGGCTGTCTCTGATTCGGTCTGTACTTCTGGCAATGCAGTCAGGATTGTAAAATCCTTAAAACAAAGGCAGGTGATATTCGGCCCTGACACAAATCTTGCTTCATATGTCCAGTCAGTCCTTCCTGAAAAGGAGATCATTCCCATACCAGAAGGTGGTCACTGCTATGTGCACATGCAGTTTGATACTGAGGATTTGAAGGAAGTGAAAACAGCAGGTATTTCTATCATGGTCCACCCGGAATGCCCGGCCAATATCCGCGTCCATGCAGATCACGTAATTTCAACTGGTAAAATGGCAGAGATTGCAAAGACCGGGTCTGCATGGTACATCTGCACGGAGGTAGGAATGCTTGACAGGCTTAAAGAACTCTGCCCTGATCAGTCGTTTATCGGCCTTGAAGATGCAATATGTGCTGATATGAAAAAGACCTCTCTTCAGGAACTAATAACCTGCCTGCGTGACCTTACGGGAGAAGTAATTGTCCCCCCTGAAATCATGGAAAAGGCACGACGGGCTCTTGAATATATGATAAGTGTCCCATGAAATTTCCTGATATACCTCTTTCGCAGCTTATTGGATTTGTTGAAGAGGATAGTCCGTTTGGAGACATAACATCTGAAGCGGTTATTGAACCTCAGATATGCACCGCGGTCATCTCGGCACGCGAACCTTTATTCCTTGCAGGTCTTGCAGAAGTGATCCGGCTTTCTGAGTGGTATAATCTTTCTGTTTTGTCAAAAAGCTCAGATGGCTTATCTCACAAGGCAGGGGACAGAATTGCTACCATCACCGGTCAGGCACATACTATCCTTCTTCTTGAAAGGACCCTGCTGAACATCCTTGGACGGATGAGTGGTATTGCGACCAAAGCCAGAAAGATACAGGACATGGTTTTAGCAGTAAATACCAGGTGCCGCATCACAGCTACCAGGAAGACTGCTCCCGGACTTCGTCTCATGGATAAAAAAGCAGCCATGATTGGTGGGGCTGATCCTCACCGTTTCTCTCTTTCAGATGCAGTTCTGATAAAAGATAATCACCTGGTGCTGGTCAGCGTGGATAAAGCTGTCATGCGTGCAAAGGCTTCAGGGGCCTATCACCGTATTGAGGCAGAGGCTGACACCATTGATGAAGCCCTCATGATCGCCAGGGCAGGGGTGGATATTATCCTGCTTGATAACATGACTCCCGGCCAGGTTTCAGAGGTTCTCTCTCTTCTTTCTGAAAACAGACTTCGGGAAAAGGTGATTGTCGAAGTATCAGGAGGAATCACTGAAGATACTCTGGTGATGTATGCATCACTTCCTATTGACAGGATAAGCATGGGAGCCCTCACCCACTCTGTTACCAACTCCGATTTTTCCCTGGATATCATGAACAAAGGCTGATGTCCCTGCTATCTTCGACAATTATCTCCTCTTTTCCTTTCCAGTGCTGGACTTTTCCGATTACCCTGATAGAAGATCCGGTGGTTATTCCGGAAATATCTCCTGCAGACACCGGGATGAAGACATTAACTCCGGAAACATCAAGATTGACGCTCCCTCCCCTGGCATTATATATAGATCCGACAGTTCCTTCCCATCTTGCCAGGGTACCATCTGCCATTCCGGCATGAAAATCTTCTGAAAAATCTTTTTTTCCGATTCCATCCAGTATTATTGTTCCTGTAATGCATGCAAGGGTGATGAAGATAAGGATAATAATTGCTATCTTCTCCTGGTTATGAAGTACAAGCATTTCTTACAGGTTAATATATTATGACCTATTAGCTTCTTGGAACTGGTCAGACCACGAGCCTTAGATATGATCACCTGCAGATAGAATAAGGAATGAATACCATCCTTATCTTCTTCATCGTGATGGTGGCAATATCCGTAATTGGACTTAAATTTAAACTGCCACCTTTTTTTACCCTTGTTGGTGGAGCTGTAGCTTTTGGTCTCATGGTCGGATCCAGTCCTGACACCGTATTTCAGCAGGTTGCACTTGGTTGTGCCAGTATCTTTAACAGCCTTGGCATTCCAATCCTTGCCGGTTCAGTTATAGCAAAGTATCTTGCTGAACAGGGACTTATTCAACAGATTGTCTCTGATCTTCGGCTCCTTCTTAAGCGGCCGCCTACCCTGTCCGGAATCGCAGGTTACCTTATTGCAGTCCCTTCTACCTGTCCTATAACCGCATTTATCATCCTCACGCCTGTCATCGAATTTTTTACATCAGATGAACGAAAGCGTTCACTCCTGATTTATCTTGTTGCAATCGGATCAGTCCTTGGGGTCGCCTATGTATACCCGACTCCGGTCACGTACACGCTTTTTGACGCATTTGCCCCTGATTATTCCCCGCTCATCTATAACCTGGCTGCAATCCCTCTTTCCCTGGCTTTTGTTGGAGCAATGATCTGGTATGTAAGAAGACAATGTGATTTTGCTGACATCACCCATGAACAGGTTGGACATAAAAAGGAGGAGGGGTCTTTTCATCTTCGTGCATGGGCCCCGTTTCTTGTAATCTTCCTTGCCATCCCGGTTGGATACCTTCTCCTTGATCTGACCCATGCAGGTCTTCTCCAGTTTATCATGCTTGCCGGAATGGCAACTGCCGTGGCAACTGCAAAGAAGGAGATCAGGTGGAGTGGCTGGGTTCTTGGAGCAAAGCATGCGGGTGTAGTTATTTTTGATATCTGCGGGGCGGGGGCTCTTGGATATATCATTCAGCAGAGCAGTTTTCCGGCCGATGCATCCATCCTGCTTGCGTCATCACTGCCGATATTCCTGTTTCCGTTTGTGCTGGCTGCCCTTATTCAGACTGCACAAGGGTCCCGGATTGTAACATCATACCTTACCGCCCAGGTCCTTGCAACCACGGTTATCCCGTCCATGTTAAATCCACTTGCCCTTTTCCTGATGATAATTGGCGGTGCTGGTCTCATCTGCTTTGTAACAGATCCTTATTTCTGGCTGCTTCACCGGACAACAGGTGATGATGTAAAAACAGTTTTTAAACGGTACACTGCGCCCCAGATTCTTTTTGGAGTCATAACGTACCTTATTGCCCTGCTCATTCAGTTCCTGATGCCTGTAAGGTGATCATCCACCTTTTTCCTTGAAGTATATGAACAAAGAGCATCAGATGTTTTTGCATGTGTTATCACCGGACAATACTCCCGGTTATGCTTGGTATGCTCATTATGATCCTGTTGTGTACAGGGTGCCTTGCAAGTGAAGAAGTCCCTGAAATTGCGTATTCAGAAACAGCATCTCCTGAACTTGCATGGATTACCACATCCATGACAGATGTCGCAACAGGGGAGCGGTTCACGATAAAAGATCTGGCTGAACAGGGAAAACCGGTTATTCTTCACAGCTTTGCTGTGTGGTGCCCTGGCTGCTCTATGCAGCTTCTGGAATCAACCAAACTGCAGGCTGCATATCCTGATAAATATGTTGTCGTGGCGCTGGATGTTGATCCAAATGATAATGCTGCAAAAGTGAAACGACACCAGGAATCCAACAAATTTAAAGGGATATTTACCACTGCTCCGACTGATGTTACAAGAAGCCTTATAAATGCCTATGGGCTTGGTTTTATCCAGTCAATTCCACAGACTATTGTCATCTGTGACAAAACTGCCACCTATCTTGAAGACGGGGTTTTTAAGGCAGATACCCTGAAAAAAGCGCTGGACTCAATTTGTTCATGATCTATGAATATCACACCTGAAACCTGGGCTATATCATTTCTTGCAGGTCTTTACACCCCGCTTGGAGCCATGTGTGTTCTGCCTCTCTACCCTGGGTACCTGGCATTTCTTGCAGGGCGGGCAAAAACAGGGGAAAATTCAACCTTCTCCCTGGGCCTTGCGGTAACCCTTGGGGTGTTGCTTGCCATGTTCTCTTTTGGCCTGGTTTTTGTTACAATTCTTAAGATGTCCACTGGTGATGTTCTTGAGATACTTGGACCTGCCATTTATGGCCTTCTTGCTATCATGAGCATTGCAATGATTGCCGGGTTTGATATCAGCAGATTTTTTCCCCTGGTTTCGACGCCTGTGGGAAAAACTCCTTATATCACTGCCACCCTGTTTGGAGCATTTTTCGGTCTTGTTGCCCTGCCTTGCAATCCAGGGTCCATCATCCTGCTCTTTGCTATCTCAACAACAACCGTGGATTTCATAGCGAATTTTATAAATTTTGTCCTGTTCGGGATAGGGATGGCAAGCCCGCTTCTCTTCCTGTCGGCATTGTCCATGGAAAAAAGCAGGACCTTTATCAGGTTTTTTACAAATCATCATCTGCTCATAAACCGGATAGCCGGAGTACTGATGCTTATGGTTGCCTTGTATTACCTGGTGTTCGTTTTCCTGAAAGAATATATTTGATTTTTATCTATGATACCTGCGGTAGAGAAGTATTAAAAAGATAATTACTGCCGCAAGGGTTATCATCCGGATATACTCAGGGTCATTTCCGGAAGCTCCCCTGGCAGAGGTGCTCTTACTTTTTTCTGCCCAGTCCAGCAGGAAGACAGAGGCATAGTATGAAGCAGCGTCCCTGCTCTGGATAATAACTCCTGCCTCACGGTTAAAGCAGGCCGAGTTTTCATTCCAGTTCATACTTGAAACCAAAACCTTGTCGTCGGCTATTACTCCTTTGGTGTGAACCTTTAACAACCCGGTTTTTCCAGGGTAGAGCACCTTTGCTTTTAATGATATGTTCTCACGAGCAGCAAGAGTGTTAAGGCCGATTGCCATCTCATCATTGTCATTATCCCCTTCAATGTTGTAGTAGTATCCGTCAAGCAGGATCTTCACGTCAACGCCTCGCCTTGCCGCATTAACAGCAGCTGCAAGAAATGGGTTTGTCCCGTTTTTAGGATATTCGGTGATGTAGGCCTGTTGGATCCAAACTTTTTCTGAACTTTCATTGATCATGTCTGCAATCAGGATACTTGTGTCTGGTGAGAAGACCGGAGTTACGATGGCACCTGAAAAGGACAGGGGAGAAAACACTGGTGAAAACCTATCTGTCACAGAATTATCTACAGCCCCTGGGCGGCCTTGTGCTTTGTTAACCCCCTGGCAGCTAAAGTCCCAGTAAAAAACCTCTGAGAAATATTGTGCAAGTTTTTCATCATCAAGCATCACCCCCCATCCCCGGTTACCGGCAAATCCTTCATGAGGAAAAGAGTGTTCTTTGAAATTTTCTGTTGTCAGAAAAACAATCCTGTCATCAGCCACAAGGTACTTTGCATGGTTGAACCGGTAGGGGGGATGATCTTCTCCGGTTCCATCCATCAGTCTGACATCTGCCCCGGACAGGCCCAGGCTGTATATTACTGGAAACTCTTCATGTGGAATTCCACCGACAGGACCGCCTTCCAGAAGAACTGACACGGCTACTCCGCGGTTGCTGGCATCACAAAGGAGATCTGAAAAACCCGTATCCGTGAACTCGTAGACATTGAGAAGAATGGTTTTTTGTGCATTTTTAATTATATCTTCAAGTACCTGCCTTGAACAGTCCGGCGAGACAGACACGGTCCCTGATACATTATGAAAGGTCTCATCTGTTAACTGGCTTCCACCAGCCATGAGTACCCGGGGATCCCAGACTCCGTCAGCTGACCTGAAATGTATCTGCCCTTTCCTTGGTTTGAAAGTTTCAGGCCAGGTTACAGTATCCCAGACAATGCCCTGGCAGGTAAGGGTCAAATCATCCTTTTTATTAGCCATCTGAAACCTGCCCTGGTGTGACACTTGTGGCACGGCAGGGGAGCTGTCCACTATCTCGTAAGAGGGGTACCGGCCCCATACTCTTTTGTACTGTTCACCATTCCGCGCTATTGTGCATGAAGAAGGGCCTGAATCCGGGGGTGTAAACGTAATAGTTCCCTCCCCGTCAGATATAATGCATGTTCCAGGATTATAATCCCAGCCAATGGTTACATACTCATCCTCGTCTCCGTTTAACCAGGTATCAGGGTATATTTCAAGGAAATATGGCCCGGCAGATGCTGAAGTTATGAACATACATATGATAAGAAAGACGGGAATGGGGTACATGGGGATTAGAGTTTATTGGTAATCGGTACATGAACGTACTGTATTGTGATTAGTCAGGATCAGGCACTGGTACTCAAAATCGGGGGGAGTCTGATTGAGCATGCTCCGATGATTATCAGAATTGTCAGGGAGAGCGGGAGAGATCTACTGATAATTCCTGGAGGGGGTATTTTTGCTGATATTATCCGCCAGAAGAGGATTTCTGATACAGCAGCGCACTTTATGGCTATCGCAGCAATGGATCAGTATGGATGGTTTCTCTCTTCATGCGGGATGCCGGTGACCAGAGAGCCGATAATGACAGGAGAACCAACAATTTTTCTTCCTTATGATCACCTGGTCAGAACTGATCCTCTTCCTCATTCCTGGGATATCACGTCAGACACAATCAGTGCCTGCTATGCCGGCCTGCTTTCTCTGCCATTGCTCATCTTAAAATCAGTAGACTATATCAGAGATCCAGGAGGGGAGGTGTCTGTGCTTTTGCCTGGTATGGAGACCAGGGATCTGGATCCTGCATTTATCCCTTATATCACGAGGCATCAAGTTTCAGGCTTCATACTCCGCGGTTCTGATCATGCGAGACTTGCAGCATTTTTCAGGGGTGAAGATGTACCTGGGACCAGCTTTGGCGGTACCATTTAAGGTGTTGATGAATAAACCAGATAAGCAGCTTTTTGGAAGTCTTAATATGAGTATGAGAAACTGCACATCATGTAATGGCCCTATGGCAGAGGAGGGCTCTGTTGAGTTCGGCTGTCCGGCATGCGGGGCCACTATTCGCCGGTGTTACCGGTGTAGAGAACAGAGCGTTGAGTATGTCTGCCAGACCTGCGGCCTTCGGGGGCCATGAAACATGGGAGACGTTGCACTGATCATCAGGGTGATGCCTGAATCACCAGAGATCAACCGGGAAAAGATTGTTGAAGCAATTAAAGAGAAATTTCCCAGGGTTCAGGATATCAGGGAGGAGCCAATAGGCTTTGGACTTGTTGCATTGAAAATTGCGCTTGTCGTTCCTGATGCTGAAGGACAGACAGAGGTCATTGAAGAGAAGCTCAACGCCATTGAAGGTATTGAACGTGCAGAAATCGTAGAATCAACTCTTGTTTAAATACAAGATTTTTTTATCCAGACATTTAAGGGAATTATCAACTATTCCCCATTATCCAGGGCAGTAAAGATCTCTTTTGAAATTTTCCGGATCTTTTCAACAGAAAACCTGAAATTTGTTACTTCAGGCGGTTCAATTCTTATCGGTACCGGATATACACCAGTCCTGTTAATACGCGCCGGAACTCCGATACAGACATCACCAATGTTATGAACCTCTACCTTGATATATGCTGAAACGGTCAGAATCCTGTTTTCGTCCCTAAGTATTGTCCTTACAAGTGTCCCGATTGCTTCACCTGGCCCCCATACCGTGGCGCCTTTGGATGCAATAATTCGCTGACCTGAACATTTTACCTGGGTCAGGATGTCATCAAATGGAACATTGGCAAAACTCGGCAGATTTGATATCTGTATACCGCCTACGGTCGTTGCAGACCAGAGGGGCACCATGCTCTCACCATGTTCTCCGATGATACGGGTGTGAACTTCACTTACATGAACTTTGAAGAAAGAAGCTATTGCAGATTTGAGTCGCATTGAATCCAGGTGTGTTCCGATTCCAAAGACCTGGTTTGGTGGTTTTCCTGAGTATTTCAGGGCCACATGAGTAATGATGTCAACCGGGTTTGTGATAATGAGCAACAATGACTCTGGTGCGATTGCATTAACTTTTTCAGAAAATTCTTTTACAATATGCGCATTTCCCAGTGCCAGGTCATTTCGTGTCTGGTGTGCCTGGCGTGGTGCGCCTGCTGTAAAAATAATTATATCCGAGCCTTTCAGGTCTTCTATTGAACAGCTCCAGCTTACCCTGGTGTCTGTTCCAGTTGCAGCAAATGAATCTATGAGGTCGCGGGCTATACCCTCAAGAACTCCATTAGACCCTGGTCTGCCATAGAGTTGTATCTCATTAACATAAGGGATACGTGAGATAGAGAGTGCTGCATACTGGCCTACTTTTCCGGTTGCACCAACAATCGCAACTTTTGCCATAAGAATCAGAATATTGGGGACATGTTATCGGTTGATCGGTCATTGCAGCCCTTTCCAGAGGGTTTCCTTCTCCACCCCGCAACCCCATGGGCGCCGAATGTTCACGGTAAGTCTGCTCCCTTCCGGGCCTGAACCGTTCCCCGCGACAACAGGTCGTTCCTTCCTGCGAAGGTGTGATACCTGGCCACCGACCTCACAGGACAGGGTTTCTACGTCAGAAACACGACAGATACAGGCCGTATGTACCAACCTTCCTCAAACTTCGCCCCCTGCATGCCGACGATTGCAGGTTACAAGTGACGCCGATCCACCCGGGCTAGTCCCCATAATTATGCTGCATCTACGGAATAAAAACTTCCCCTCCAACTTTTTCACTCCATGCTGCCAGAAATTGATCTTTTTTTCTGAAAGATTCTTTATTAAAGGGGTCAAATACAGTCAGACGCTTTCCTTCAGGCAGATAGGGTCCCAGGAATTCATATGATCCGTGATATAACTGAATTGAGATTCCTTCTCCTGTTGCATCACAGATGAGGACTGGTTTTTCTGTCCAGACCGGAGGTCTTTGCTCAATATCTTCAAGGATATTAATCCTGGTAATCCCAAGTTTTCTCTGGTTAACCCGGATAGTCTGTATTGCACTCCAGATCGACGCATGCCAGACATCACACATTACAATCCTTGGAACGCCAAAATGTGCAGCAGTAATGCCAAGTGTTCCAGGTCCTGCACATGCATCAATAAAAACTTCAGGATGAAGTCTCCTTACATGTTTTTCAACACTGGAAATCTTGGGATCGATACCTTTTGGAAATTCAATATGCATATCTGCCTGTTTTTTAATAACGACCACTGGTCCGCTGCCACTAAGAAAGATATCTGCCCTTACATCACATCCGCATAGCAGGATTCCTTCATTAATTGAGGGTTTTTGTCCACTGGTTACATCACCAGGACCGGGTATTTCATGGGAATGGTAAACGATACCCAGAAGCTCAGGAATTTTCTTGTAAGCTATCTTTGCCACAGGAACCGGGATGAGATCTGATATTATAAGAAGAGAGCGTGGCGGTAGCATTGGTGGACGACGAAGAAAGAGACCAGGGCATATAAGCGGGGTGCCGATGGATGAGAGGGGCTCGCTACCATTTAGTACCCCTTCTTCATTGAGAATCTGGTAGATGTCTGCCATCACATCGTCGATAAACCGCCGGCCACATTTACAGGGGCCTGGAATATCTTCCACTGGAGAAACAGGTTTTTCTTTTTGCCGCGGTTTTGGGTTGCATTGAGGACATGAGGCAAAAATCTCCGATGGTCTGGAAATTATATCTCCAGGACAGATGATGTGATCCTCACCGCAGCAGGAACACTTCATTGAAGTAACATAATCGTCTGTACTTAAAAATACAGGTCATGGGCCTGATGCGATTCGAACGCATGACCGCCCGGTTATGAGCCGGGCGCTCTCACCGCTAAGCTACAGGCCCAAAAATGAGACGCCGCCAACAGGACTCGAACCTGTGACAAACTGGTTAACAGCCAGTCACTCTACCAACTGAGTTATGGCGGCTCAGATGTGCTTCAATACGTATGATGTACTTATTAATAAATGTAATGGAGAGTTACCTGACATTGTCAGGGCTGCTTCATCATGCTTACAATCCGGATAATATCGTCAATATCATCATTCAAATGGTGGAACATCTCTTTTGCTTTTGGCGTCACCATGGCCCCTGCACTTGATGCGCGAATATACCCGCTGCTCTCAAGAACCCGGAGTGAGTACCGGATCCGATGTTGCGGGACACTGAGTAATTCAGATAGTTTGATGATACCTATCGGTTGTTGATCTGCAACAGTCTGTAAAACCTCTATATGACGAGATGCGAGGTTAATTTCTTCCTGAATTTTATCAAGCATCGAAGTATCTGTCCCTCCGTCAGGTTTGTTCACTTAGCCAGGTTTTTGTTTTGTAATAATTTTTTGTGAATATTACTGCCGTAATTATTGCCAGAATAAGGCTGATTACTGCTCCTGGAACTCTATATTCTTCTGGAAAGATAAAGTATGCAATTGGAATCAGTGCAATAAACACGACAATTCCGTTTAAAATTACGGTAAGGTGCCAGAATCGCCACTTAAACTGTTCTTTGGAACTATCATCCATAATTTTACCTATTGTAAATACATTACGTTTAGCGTAAAAGTACTTGTGGTCTGACTAAAAACCTGTATGGGATGGATAGCATTGATGACCTTATCCGGGGTACCGGCGCAGCCGTTTATTGTCTGCATGCATCTTCGGAAAATGCAGCGATGCGGCACATGACCAGGTTTGTAACCAGTGATCCGGTCACAATACTCAAAAAATTAGATAATCCTCCACTTATGATTGTTCCCCAGATGGAAGTGGAACGGGCCATGAAAGAATCTGCCGCTGAAATCCTTACCAGGAAACAGGCAGGTTACCTGGAAATTTTTGAGCATGAGAAAGATCCATGGAAGATCCAGGCGGAGATGATCCACCGGCTTTCAGATGGTCCTTACCTTGTTCCTCCTGACTTTCCTACTGCTCTCACCCGTGCTCTTGAACCATATAATACGGTATTTGTTGACTCATCATCCGTTCTTTCTGCACATCGCGCAATCAAAACCAGTGAAGAGATTGGATGGATAACCACGGCTCAACGGGCTGCAGAAGCCGCTATGGATAAAGCCATCAGCCTGATAAGGAATGCAGACGTCAGGTCAGGAGTGTTATGGCATGATGAGGCTCCTCTGACTTCTGATCTTGTCAGGTACGAGATGAACAGGATATTACTGGCTTATGACTGCACAGGGAAGGATACCATTGTAGCTTGCGGACCGGAGACTGCGATGCCTCACTGCAGGGGAACTGGAGATCTCAGAGCACATGAACCGATAGTAATCGATGTCTTCCCATCTGGCAATAAAACCGGGTACTATGCAGACATGACCAGGACAGTGAGCAGGGGAGAACCTTCTGGAAAAGTTACCGAGCTTTATGAAACGGTAAAGGATGCCCTCCTGATGAGTGAGGGAATGGTAAGAGAAGGGGTGACCGGAGCTGCATGTTACCAAATGGTCTGTGATTATTTTTCTGATTTGGGGTATCCTTCTGATACAGAAGGTTTTATTCACAGTCTTGGACATGGAGTCGGCCTTGAAATCCATGAACTGCCCTCTCTTTCCGGGCTTGGCGGAGAACTTAAAGCAGGAAATGTAATCACCCTTGAACCAGGCCTTTATTACCGGGATATTGGGGGTGTCCGGATTGAAAATCTCGGAATTGTTGAAAAAAACGGTTTTTCAAGGATTACAAACTATTCCATGGAGATGATTTTATGAAAGAAGAAATATTTGACCGGTATATGCAGGCAGGAGCGGCAGCTAAGAAGATACTGACAGAAGGGGCACAGCGGATCCAGGCTGATGCTTCTTTGCTTGAAGTGGCGGATTTTGTTGAGGGTTCAATTCTGGATGAGGGTTTTGGTATTGCCTTTCCGGTAAACATCTCTCTGAATGAAGCAGCAGCCCATGATACACCATCTCCCGGGGATTCACGGGTTTTTGCTGAAGGAGATATGGTGAAACTGGATATAGGGGTGCATCTTGACGGTTATATTGCCGACACAGCCTGCACCGTTGATCTTGGGAATCAGCCGCTTCTTTGTGAAGCTTCTGTTGCAGCACGGGATGCGGCAATTGAGGCTGTCAAACCTGGTGTTGCGATCGGCGCCCTTGGTGGGATTGTTTCACATGAGATAAAGAGCCGTGGATTTTTACCGGTTGCAAACCTGACTGGTCATGGTCTTGATCAGTACTGCCTCCATAAGGGACCGAATGTTCCAAATATTCCCGGGCCTGGGGGAGCAATTCTTGAAGAAGGGATGGTAGTTGCAATAGAACCTTTTGCAACAACCGGTACTGGTTTTGTCCATGATGGCAGCAGGGTGGAGATCTTCAGCCAGCTTGTGAAGCGGCCGGTCAGGCTTCCTGCCGCACGAAAGATCTTAAAGGAGATAGATGGCCATAATGGCATGCCTTTTGCACGAAGACATGTTTATGTGAAGTCAGCCGATCTG
>JAQVIE010000241.1 GCA_028695895.1 Methanospirillum sp.
ACCATTGTATCTGACCGGCAGATGTTTCATGATCTCTTTGCCGATTCAAAGTTCAGACCTGATTTTCTGAAAATTTATCCAACTCTTGTTACCCCGGGATCAAAGATAGAGGAACTCTACAAAAAAGGTGAGTATGCACCTTATGACGAAGACTCTCTCATCGATCTTGTAGCAGATGCTAAGATGGAAATTGCCCCGTATTGCAGACTTCAACGTATCCAGCGGGATATTCCTGCAGATAAAATTGTGGCCGGATCTCCACATTCCAATTTCCGGGAGCTGGCAAAAGACCGCCTTCATATAAGAGGTGGCCGGTGTTCATGCATCAGGTGCAGGGAGATAGGAAGAAGAACATCTCAGGCAGAACCTGTTTTGAAAATTTTTACCTATGAATGCTGTGGAGGTATGGAACGATTTATTTCATTCGATTCTGATGATTCACTGGTAGGATTTGCCCGTCTTCGATTTCCAAAAGATCCCTGGCGGCCTGAAACAGAACATGCTGCATTTGTTCGTGAACTTCATGTTTATGGAATGGTGGTACCCATCGGACAGGAAGGAACAGGCGAAGATCAGCAGCATCGCCGGTACGGTGCAAAACTTCTTTCAGAGGCAGAGATAATTGCTGCAGATGCCGGGTATGATAAGGTTGCCATCATGGCAGGGATAGGGGTCAGACCTTACTATCAAAAACTGGGATATTTCAGAAGAGGCCCTTATATGATTAAGGATCTATAAGGTATGAGACCCGCTACCCGGTTATTTATAAAGCAGCGTTTTACCGATTATTATGACAAAATCAGGATCTCCGCCCCATCATCTGTAAAAGAACGGGAATTTGGATTTATCTTCTTTGATGACAAGTATCCTGATTATATCAGAATGAGGAGGCACATAGGTTTTTCTTCAGGGGAAGAGATGCAGGATTATATAAAAAGCCTGGTTCCTGCACATGCATACTATTCTACTGCATATTACCAGACGCCCCATGCACCAACAATGAATGATAAAGGATGGCTGGGGGCTGATCTCATCTTTGATCTTGATGCAGACCACATCATGCGGGGATCATATGAAGAGATGCTCAAAAGGATCAAGAAAGAAGCTATAAAATTGCTTGATGTGCTGGACACTGAACTGGGAGTGGATATGCGGACAATTAAGCTGGTTTTCTCAGGAGGGCGTGGATATCATGTTCATGTTCAGGAGCTGGCAATGCGTGATTTTGAACCGGCTGAACGGAGAGAACTTGTCGATTATATCTGTGGCACAGGAATCAGCCCTTCCATTCTTCTCAATGACTGGATCCCTGGAAGGACGGGATGGCATGACAGGTTCAGGGTTCTTCTGACTGATTACCTTCTGGAACTTAATAAAAAATCAGAAAAAGAAGTAAAAGCGGAATTATCTTCACTCCGTGGAGTGGGGCAGGTCATGGCAGAGCGTTTTCACGGTATGATTCCTGAACTTATTACTTTATTAAAAACTGATCCCTCTTCTATTCTTTTCCGGGATCAGACAGTAAAGACAATTTTCAGTGTTCTGACATCAGAACGTGAAAGTGCACTTCTGCCTTATATTCATAATGCTTCTGCGCAGATTGATGGACCGGTTACTACTGATATTCGAAGACTTATCCGTCTTCCTGGTTCTCTTCATGCAAAATCAGGTTTTAAGGTAGTTCCCTTGGAAGTCAGGGAACTTCATGAATTTGATCCGCTCATTGATGCAGTAACATTTGGGGAACGAGAAGTAATCATCGAATCAGAACATGAATATTCTCTTTCACTCCTGGGATCACGTTACGATATACCAAAAGGCAGAATAAAAGTTCCCGAAGCTGTAGGTGTTTTTCTTTGTTGCAGAGGTATGGGAGAGATAGGGGGATCAGATCGTGCATCTTGATGATCTCCGGACTATTCTTCTTGAAGAACGTGATACAGGTGAACTGACAACGATCTCACATGATCTTTTCACAAAAATATCTGAACATATCAGATCTCTTCAGCAGGAAGTTTACAGTCATGAGGATCCCTTTTCAGATGAAGCAAGAGTACTTATTGAGAAGGTATCCAGTGTCAGGACAACGGTTGAAGAAGTTTTCAGGATAAGGACTGACAAAATTGTGGGACTTGCACTTAGCCAGGCTGAGGGATCTTATCTGGAACGGGAGGAACTGCGAGCTCTCATACCTGCAGAGCTTGAGATGTTTAACCAGATAGTTGAAGCAATCAGACAGAGTAAAACCCAGCTTATTGAGTGGAAAACAACCCCCGCTCCTCAGGTACGGATCCTTCATGCAGATGAAGATGAGTGCTTTCAGACTTCAGAACCTGATCTGACGGATGATATGGACCGCGCAGAAGATTCAGATTATTTTAAACCGGATATAAAAACCTCACCTGACGCTTCTTTTACAAATGATATCGTGTTAGCGCTTTCAGGCATGGAACCATTTATGGGTATAGACGGACGGACATATGAGATGGAAGCAGGAGATATACTTACACTTCCTTCCAGAAATGCTCAGGTTTTGGTTGAACGCGACATAGTCTTAAATATCCTCCCGGGCTAATAATGTAGGTATTCTATACGCGAGGAGTGGCCAGATTATGAAGATGCCAACAAAATTCCGCACATATTGTCCTTTTTGCCATAAACATGAAGAGCATGAGGTAGAGAAGGTTAAAAAAGGTAAAACTACCGGACTTCACTGGATTGATCGTCAGAAAGCACGAAGAGGACGTGTCGGGAACATGGGTAAATTCTCCAAGGTTCCTGGAGGCGACAAGCCAACCAAGAAGGTAAATATCCGGTACAGGTGCACAGTCTGTAAAAAAGCGCACCTGAGAGAAGGATTCAGGATTGGAAAATTCGAACTTACGGAGTAATTATTATGGTTTTATTAAAGAGAGAAAACCGGAGCAAGTTTCTCAAAGTAAAATGCCCTGATTGTGAAAATGAGCAGACTATCTTTGATCGCGCATGTACTCCGGTTAACTGCATTGTCTGTGGTTCAAGTCTTGCCACACCTACTGGTGGAAAGGCACAAATCAAAGCAGAGATTATAACTGCATTTGAGTGAGTGTCTGATGCAGGAGAGAGAGTGGCCTGAGCAGGGAGAACTTGTTGTCTGTTCAGTTCAGAATGTAAAAGATTTCGTGGCATTTGTCACGCTTGATGAGTATAACAACCGGGAAGGATTGATTC
>JAQVIE010000013.1 GCA_028695895.1 Methanospirillum sp.
TCAGGAAGGCCGATAGATCTCCGGATAAACCGTTTCACCTCAGGTTCTTCATCCTGCAAAAAAGCAAAAACCAACCAGGCCTGATATCTTACCAGCCTGTCGATGAAGATCCTGTCATGGGCGCATGAAACAACAATTCTGCTGAGAGGGTATGATGCCACGATGATGGTGACTGCTTCAGGTTCATTAGAAATGTCAGGGAGAGATGGAGTCTCCCTGCCAGAGAAGGACAGCGCATGCTCAACTGTTGTGATCGCTTCCTTCAATGCCAGCCGGCCCCCGGATGAGTCCAGAAACTGATCAAGTGAGTTGTTTATTGTCCCGATAAAAGACTGGGACTCTTTTAAAAAAGGATATTTTACCAGGTCTTTACGATCAAGAGTGACCATGCATTTAATCAGCCTCGATCCTGGGTGCAAGCAGGTACTCCACCTGTCCGTTTCCGCCTGCTATCTCAAATGAGAACTTTACAGGATGATCAACACCGAGATCGATTGTGACTTTTTCTGCATGACTCATAACCTTGCCCATATCCTTCAGATAATCAATTGAAAAAAGAGATTTTGCAGGTTCCCAGTTGGATGCAATAATTTCTTCAGCTGAAAATGCTCTTCTGATATTATCAGAATCTCCCTCTGCATAAAGGGCAAATTCCTTCATTTCTGGTTCGATGGCAAACCAAATCTTATCTGATACAATGGACGCGGATTTTATTACATTATAGAGTTCTGATCCTGAAATGGTCACCTGACCAGGAAGCTGGATTCCAGGTGCATTTGGATCTTTTTTAATGGTATTCGAATCAAGGAGCGTTATTGAATAATGGTACCCTTCAAATGTGACATCGATTTTATTTGCTCCTTCCGGATATTCAAGGCGTATCTCATTAGCCTTTCCAATCATGGAATACGTATTTTTCAACTTTGCAATATCCAATCCGATTTCTCCCGTTATTGCCTCATACTGGTTGAATGCTTCCTTTTTTAGGCTAAGGATGATCATAGCCACATTGGCTGTGTCAACTGCTCTGGCCCAGATCTCTGTTTCAGAAAAATGAAGTCTGCATTCAGTTACCAGGGCAGAAAGGGCATCAACGGTATCCTTGAATATATCTGCACTGATCGTCGCTTTCAGCATCTGCGCTCCCTATGCATTCAGGTTGTGATTTAACACAGATATATGTGCCGGGTTCGCATAATTACTGAGTAAGATCAAGGTAGTAAATTTTTATGGGTTCACAATGGAGTAAAGATAAAACGTATATAAGAGCAAAACAGTCAGGGTATCGTTCGCGGGCGGCAATGAAGCTGAAGGAAATAATTCAGAAAAACCCCGTTATACGTCCGGATGATAATATCCTTGATCTGGGTGCAGCTCCAGGAAGCTGGTTACAGGTTTTACGGGAAATGACAAATGGAGTTATTGTAGGGGTTGATCTAAATCCCATAGTCCCAATTGAAGGGATTATTACAATTACTGGTGATTTCTCTGACCCGGCTGTAATTGCGCGGATTCAGGAACATATGCCTGAAGTAAATGGAATCGTGTGTGATGCCTCACCAAAACTCTCTGGTCAGCGTTCATATGATCAGGCCAGATCCATTGAGCTGAATGAGAAAGCGCTCAATCTCGCACGTCTGCTTCTCAAGCAGGGGGGGAACCTGATAATGAAGTCGTTTCAGGGTGAAGATTTCAACTGGATGTATAAAAAAGTAAAACAGGAGTTTTACTCAGTGCGGACATATAAGGCTCATGCCACCCGCAAGGGGAGTACTGAAATGTATATTATTGCAAAAAACTTTATTGGAACCTGGCAGGCACCCAAGGAGTCGGATTCAGATGGATCTGCATGACAATTTTGGTCGCCCAATCTCAAACCTGCGAATTTCTGTAAACTCAGGATGTAATCTGAACTGTTTATATTGTCATAGGGAAGGAGAGACAAAACCTGAAACCCCGCTTCCTCTTGAAGATATAAAGGCAATCCTGGAAGTTGCCGGAAAACTTGGCATCAGAACGATAAAGTTTACCGGCGGGGAACCTCTGCTTCGCAATGATATCGTGGATATTGTCCGTTCTGTCCCGCCAGGTATTGAATCATCGATGACCACCAATGGAACGCTCCTTGCATCCCTTGCCCATGATCTCAGGGATGCCGGACTTTCACGGGTAAATATCAGTCTTGACTCACTCAATCCTGATACCTATCGGAATATCACCGGAACCGGTCTGTTATCTGACGTTCTTGAAGGGATTGAAGCTGCCCGCGATGCCGGCCTTACACCGATTAAAATTAATATGGTCCTGTTAAAAGGGATCAATGAGGGAGAGATAGATGACTTCATCCGCCTTGTTTCAGGAGACCGCCACCTGATTTTACAGGTCATCGAACTCATGGATTTAGGTGGATGCTCCCTGCATGCCGATCTCTCAGAACTGGAAGAAAAAATTGCACTTCATTCACGCAAGGTTATTACCCGCAGGATGCATCACCGGAAAAAATACTGTTACGAAGGTGCAGAGATAGAATTTGTCCGTCCCTGGCACAACTCAGACTTCTGTAATCATTGTACACGCATGCGGGTGACATCTGACGGGAAGCTTAAACCATGCCTGCTCAGGGATGATAATCTGGTTGATATCAGAGGAAAAAGGGGCGAAGAGTTACTAAAACTCTTTTTAGTTGCGGCAAAGAAGAGAGAACCATATAACCGGTAACCATGCGGAAATGGTTATGGTTTGAACACCAATCTTTTAATCATGCTTGAGAATAACGAATATGAAAGGGTTTTAAAAACCCTGTATGAAAAATCACTGATTCTGGAAAATTTATCTGATTTTCATCCGGACCTAAGTTTCTGGTATTTTAATGCCATGGCACATCTGGATTATTCAATCTCCCTGTTTGCCTATAATGCAGATTCACCAAGGAATATGCTCTCTCGTGAATACCTTAAACATCGTAAAGATCAGTCAATGGAAGGAAACCTGAGTAAATTTGATGGGTTCATGAACTGGCTCAGGGAAAACCACATTGAGGAATATGAAAAGTTTCCTCTCTTTATCCAGAAAATTCATGACCCGGCAGATATGGCATCATATCGTTCGTTCAGGATTGTCCTGGATCCAAATGACAAAAAGCCAACATCTCCAACAGTGTTCAGGGTGATGATTGATGAGATCTTTGATAAGGCATACCTGGCTTCTGTCTATAATGGATCGCAAATAGCACGCCTGTATGACCAGTACATGAATTCATGCTGAATGAGGAAGCCTGATGATGGACCCCGCCCGTCTCTGTTCAGAACTTGTAAAAATCCCTTCAGAAAACCCTCCAGGATATACTGACGATGTCATCTCTTACCTGCAGGATATCTGCTCACAGATAGGTATTGAGACAAAAGTTTTACAAAAAGGGCGAAAGCATAATCTCTTATCCAAAAATATGCAGAATCAGACCCTTTTATGCGGGCATGTGGATGTTGTTCCCGCTCTTCCCGATGGATGGACCCACCCTCCTTTTTCCGGCAAAATTGATGATTCCAGGGTTCATGGGAGGGGGGCAACTGACATGAAAGGGGGGTGCGCTGCCCTTCTGTGCGCTTTGGAAAAAGTACTGAACGAAGGTTTTGAACCTCCGGTTGATATCGCCTTTGTCTGTGATGAAGAAGGAAATGGCGATTTTGGGATGGAGTATCTGTTGAGTAAGGGATGTCTTCGCCCAAATGCATGTCTTATTGCAGAACCTACTCCTGAACTGTTACCGGTCATCGGAGAGAAAGGCATAGTCAGGCTTCAAATCACTTTTACCGGAGATGCAGGTCATTCATCACTTTATCCGGTTGTGGGCAGTTCTGCAATAATGCAGACATGTGCATTTCTTGATTATTGCGAGAAAATTCACCAGATGACCTGGCCACAAGATCCACTTGTATATGACGTGATTCAGAACACAACCAGCTCACTCTCATCACTGCTCTCCATCTCAAAAGAGAAAGCCACAACCATGATAAGTCAGATCTCATATAATCCTGGTCATATATCTGGTGGAGAGCGGATCAATGTCATTGCACAAAGATGTGAGCTTCACCTTGATTTGCGGATCCCATGGGGATGTGATATCTCCCGTCTTATTGAAATGATTAAGTCACATAACACACGTGGAATCGTAAAAGTACTGGATAGTGTTGCTCCCACACTTAGTCCTCCAGGCAGGATTTGCAATCTTGTATGTGCCGGTATTGAATCTGTTCATGGAAAAAAAGCAATGCCAGGTGTAACGCAGGCTGCAAGCGATGCACGTCATCTAAGGGCTACAGGGGCGGAAGTTGTTAATTACGGGCCAGGAGATCTGTCCCTCCTTCATGCTGTTGATGAGAGTGTCCCCATTCATATGTTAAATCAGTGCATGGATGTCTATGTTCATGTCCTTTCTCATCTAAACAAATCCTGATTACCTTTTTTTAATAACTCAAGTTGTTCCTTTGCATGATGATACTCAGGATCTATCTCCAGTGTTTTAGTGTACCATACCGCTGCATCGTCAGTTTTTCCCTGTTCTTCATAAGTATGACCAATATTATATGCAGCATCCGGATATTCAGGGCAGATTTCAAGGATCTCCTGATAAACTGAAATAGCTTCATCAAACCGACAAAAAGCAGCCATGGCATTTCCCATGTTCAGCATGGTCAGAATATGATCCGGCCGGTCATTGAGGATTTTTTTATAATGTTCAAGTGCTTCTTCAAACCTTTCCAGCGACTGAAGTGTATTTGCAAGATTGTACCGCGCCTCAAGGGAATCGGGTTCACGTTCCAGTGCCTCAAGGTACATCTGTTCAGCTTCAGAAAAACGTCCAAGGTTTTGGAGTGCCAGACCTTTATTATTCCAGTATACCGCAGGGGCTGGATCGTTTTCCAAGACTTTCTCATAACAGGCAAGAGACTTCTCATGCTCACCTGTCATTCCTAAAGCAACCCCTTTCAGGTTCCATAATACCGGGTTTTCTGGAGAGCTCTTCATAAGTTTTTCAAGGGATTTCAAGGCTTTTTCAGGCCTTTCCCTTTGAATATCCCGGATTACCGTCGCAGCAGTATAAGCTTTTTTAGCTTTCATGATTTTCTTACCAGCCACCACCATGTATAAATAGCATACACAATTGCATTGATGATTATAATGAGGAGAACAAGACCAAGGACTATACCAACCGGGCCTGACAGGATTTTTTTCAGATCTTCGAAAATTTTTGCGGGAAGTGTGAACTGTTCTGGTTCTTGTTTTATAATATCAGATTCCTGTGGATCATTTGCTATCTCTGTCACTTGTTGCATAGTCTCTGCAATCTCAGGCACATCCTCCTCCCTTAATCCATCCTGTTCCGGCTCATATGGCTCATATCCGGCAGAAGATCCAGGTGGGGAAAAGGATTCTGATCCAAAAGGTGCCTGTTCTGGTGGAGAATAAGATGGATATTCTGGCACCGGGGGTTCACTTGCTATGGGTGGGAGAGATGACGTACCTATTGGAGTGGTTTCAATTAATTCGGTAAATGCAGTCTGGTTCTCAAGAAACATGGCATATACTGCAGCTTCATGAATTGTTCCACTTATTTCTCCGGTAAAGTGATTGGATCTGGTTCTTACCTGTTCCCAGGTTGCAGTCTGTGGTAAATACTTGTAAATCTGCGGATTTAAAGCCATTATATCTGAAATTCGTTCAAAAGGGATATAGATGGAGATCACTCCTTCAGGATTAAAATAAGTGCGTTCTGGTGTAATCTCATAGGCATACCCGGAAAAAGTCAGCGACTGGTTTGCACTCACGGGTGCCAGATCAGAAATCGATCTTGATGTAATAAAAACCTGCTGCAGGAACTGGCCTGAAGGTGAAAAAAGAAGAGTATTTTCATTGAATGAAATGGCAGCCATTCCATCATCTGAATTAAATTGTTCATCCCTTTCAAGCCCGTATTGTATCGACGGCTCCGAACCTGAATAACCTGTTTTTATAGTTTCAGAATAGCCATCATCCGACTGAATAGCAGACGAAGAACTTCCAGTCTGCACGGGTACAGGGGTGTACACCGGGACAGATATCTCCCCGGTCAGTTCGCCAGTATAAAGATCAAGCTGCTGGGATGCACCAGGTTCAAAAAGGATTGATTGTGAAGCAGGGACACCATTTATCTGGAAGGAAACTACCAGGTTTCCAGTCTGGAACTCACTTTCTGATACATTTACCTTCAATCTTGGATCAAAAAGTCCAGGCCCGCCGAAAAACCCCTCTATATCAGTGACGATGGAACCTTTTGATGTGTCATGTATAAAGGCTGTGATCGTGGTCCCGACAGGGGCAGGCACTCCGTCAATCAGGACATTTCCGAAATATTCAGCTGGAAGAGGAGGGACTGCCTGGACCGGCAGAACAGATAAAATAATAATGGACAGAATAAGCAGGAAAAGACGTGGTTTGTTCGATCTCATGTGAGTACTACTTTTGTATTCAGATTACATGAATTAATTCCAACTGAGAATGAAAAATTTCTGTCTCCATCAGGAATACTTATTTAAATTTTCTAACGAACTTCGTAGCAATGAAGATGTCGGCAGAGAAAATCACTGTCCTGGCAGTAGATGATGAAGAAGAGATTCTTGGGATAATCAGCCAGTATCTCTCCGAAGATGAAAATTTTGTCGTCATCGGGGCAAGTTCTGTCGGTGAAGCACTGGAGATAATGACACATCATGATATTTCTGCCATTGTTTCAGATTACCTAATGCCAGGAACAAATGGTATTGAATTTCTCTCTCTTTTAAGAGAACAAGGAAATTCCGTCCCATTTATTCTTTTTACAGGAAAAGGTTGCGAGGAAGTGGTTATCCAGTCATTAAACCTTGGAGCAGACTTTTATATTGTTAAAGGAGAAGACCCGGCTCTTCAGTTTCAGATGCTGAAAATGCAGATCCTTTCTCTGATTGAGAAAAAGAAATCTGCTGAAGCTCTTGTTATAAGTCTTAAAGAAAACCGACAGATGTTGTCACAACTAAGAGCAACCCTTGAAGCAACCGAGGAAGGCATCCTGGTAACAGACCAGAATGGATTTATCCGGAATTTCAATGAACAGTTTTTACATTTATGGGACCTCTCTTCAGATGCTATACAAAATATCCATATTGACTCATTATTAAAGCATTTCTCCCATGTTATTTCAGACCCCCTGATTATCACTGAAATGACAAAAACCGGAGATGAGCCACGGTCTCAGAAAAAACACACCTTTCATCGCCCTGATGGGAAAATTCTTGAAATATTTATCCATTCCCAGCGGTGTGATGGACAGATTATTGGAACAGTATTCAGTTTCAGGGATATAACCACCCGGATAAAGGCAGAAATCCAGCTCCAGGAGAGTCGGGAACGGTTTAGAATACTCTTTGACCAGTCCCCGGTAAGTCATATGGCAATCAGCCCTGATGGAAAAATTACAGATGTAAACCAGGCCTGGCTTGCCTTAATGAAAAAAACCAGGGAAACAGTTATAAATCTGCCATTTGACAAGATTATTGCTGATAAATCAAAACTCCGCTTTTTTGCATGCCTGAAAGAAATTCTCAATTCAAACCATAAGCACAGTCTTGAACTGGTGCTGATTAACGGGGATGGTGAATTAATTACAGTCCTCGTGGATGGGAGCACAATAAGGAAAAATAATGGTACAATTTCTCATATTCAATGTATTTTACGAGATATCACATATCAAAGAAAAACAGAAAAACGACTTCTCTGGGCCGAATCCCTGCTGAATGAGATAGTAAACATGCTTCCTTTTGGGATCTGCGTTACAAGAAACAGAAATCTTGAAATATTCTATCATAACAGGCATTTTCTGGATGTCTGGGGTGATGAAATAATAACAGACCTGCCTAAAACAGGAAGAACTGCCTCACTACAGGACTTTTTTTCAGTATCAGAAGGGTTTTTTGAACATCCATTGCATTCATGGAATCCGGATGTTTGTAAAAACCCGGATATCTCTTGCAGAGATATTGAACTACCTAAAAAGCACGTTATCAGAGAATTCAGTCGTCGTCTTTCAGACGGAAATGGAGAAGAGCGGATTCTCTGGGCATTTGAGGACATTACGCGATTTAAAAATCAGGAAGAAGAGATTCGCAGGTATACACGAAAGATAGAGATCCTAAGCCGGCTCATCTCCCTCTCTGGCAGGGCAGGTTCTGTCACTCACCTGTGTGAACTCTCATTATCAGCCCTGATTTCAGTCTTACATTTTGACGGAGGTATATTCTACCTTCTTTCAGATGAAAGGAAAAAAGCTGTGATGACTGCAAAATCAGGACTTTCTCAGGATATTATACTTGAAATGGCTGAGATTAACCCTGATGATTATGCATTTCTCTATTCAGAGGGAAAACCACTTTTTACCAATAATCTCTCTTATATCATGCCTGAATTTGCTAAAAAATGGGAAATATCAGGGTCTGCATTTATTCCAGTGTTGTCTGGTGAAAAAATTATCGGGTCAATCCATCTGATCAGCAACAGACCGGTTCCCATCTCAATTGAAGAACAACAAATTTTACTTGGAATTGGAAACGAAATTGGAAATGGTTTACAACGCCTGACTGATCAGAAACAGCTCGAAGAAGAGAGAAAAAATCTCGAAAATCTGGTCCAGTCTATAAAAGACCTGGCCTTTGTAATAGATGAAGCTACCACAACCATCCTTGCAATAAACGAGGAAGTAATAATAAAAACAGGCCTATGCAAGGAAAACCTTATAGGCCGAACAATTTCTGAAAGTAAGACTCCTTATCTTACATATCTCCCTCTTAAAAAAGCAGTTAACGAACTGCAGCCTGTAAAATATGTAATTCCACAGGCAGATGGTTCAAAAATAATAATGGAGACACAGATTACTTCAGGAACATGGAATGGTAAAAAAGCCTACTTCTGCATGTGTCGGGATATTTCATCAATGATGCTGGCCCAGGAAGAAATTCGTCAATCAGAAGAACGGCTGAATGCAATATTTCTCACCTGCCCGATTGGTATCATCCTATTTGATCCGGATGATACCATTATCCAGATAAACCCGGCAGCTCTGAACATGTTCGGGATAATGGATCCACTCGATCTTGCCAGGTACTCATACATGGATGATCCAAATATCTCTGATTTAACTAAAAAGAAAATTCAAAACCGTGAGATTTTTACCACGAAAATGTCTTATGATGTGTCAAAGATCAGATCCTCTCAATATTACCAGCAGGCCGGACCCAACTTAATTCATATAAAGGTAATGATGGTGCCGGTAACCTTTTCAGTTCCAAGAATGAATGAAGGCTACTATGTTCTGATTGAAGATATTACTGCTCAGCATCACATAGAATCAGAACTTCGCCGACTTACACAGAAACTTAACAGAATTATGGATGCCAGTGATGATGGATTTTTCTTTTATCATCTTCCTGATGATACCATCTCCCTCTCACCCCGTCTAATCCGGATGCTTGGTCTCTCTATGAATCGTGAAGTGTACCCACTCCAAAATATTCTCATGTTTGTTCATGAGGATGACAGGAATGTGTTACATTCTTTTTTTTGTTCATTAAAACAAGAAATGCGAGAATCTGTGTCACATGAAATCAGGATAAAACACCCTGAAGGCGGTTGGATCTGGGTCTACCTGAGAGGGAAGATAACCAGTTTTGATGATGCAGGAAATCCGCAAAGCTTTGCTGGAGCAATTACCGATATTACCCGAAGAAAAAAGAGTGAACAAAAACTTCTGGAAAGCGAAAACTTTAACAAAGGGCTGATTTCCAGTCTTCCTGAACATCTTATGATCTATGATAAATCCGGCACTATTCTTTTTGTAAATAAAAACTCATCCCATGCCAGACAAAGAATGAATCATGAAATAATCGGAAAAAACATTCTTGATTTCATTGTTCCTGAAAAACGTTCATTTGTCAGATCTCAATTTGAAAAGAGAATCAAAGGGGAGATACTTGAACCATATGAAATACAGATCATGAGATCTGATGGCTCTGATATTTATGCAGAGGTTCAGGCAACAGATATTCTTTACAAAGGAAACCCGGCAATCCTGACAATAATGACTGATATCACCGAACGAAAACAAAATGAAGAAAATATTGAGAGATATGCCGAGACTCTTAAAGGTACAGTTGAAGCTCTTGCATCGTCAAATAAAAAGCTTAACCTTCTTTCAAATATTACAAGACACGATATTTTAAACCAGATTCATATAATCATGAGTTACCTGGCACTTCTTAAAGAGTCACCGATTGATTCCAAAACGGAGCATTTTCTTGAAAAGATTGTAAATGCAGTTGGATTTGTTCAGAGACATATTGAGTTTACAAGAAACTATCAGGATATTGGTGTCCACACTCCGGTCTGGCAAAATCCGGAAGATATCATCGAAAAACTCGACTTTGAAGGTAAGTATGTAGTTAAACATCTTGATAATCTTGAGATGTATGCAGATCCCCTTCTGCCAAAAATTTTCGAAAATCTTCTTGACAATTCTATCCGCCATGGTATGAATGTAACATTAATTTCAATTAATTATGAAATTCAACCCGATAATCAACTAATGCTCATCTGGGAGGATAATGGAATCGGGATAGAGAAAGATAGCAAGAATCGAATTTTTGAGAGAGGATATGGCAAAAACACCGGTCTGGGTCTTTTTTTAATTAAAGAGATCCTCTCTCTTTCTGGCATTTCTATACATGAAACAGGAGAAATTGGGAAAGGAGCGAAATTTTGTCTTCTTATTCCTGAAGACAAGTACCGGTTCACCAATAGTTAAGAATCATGAGGATAGCTAAAAACCTCAAAGGAAGGTTATTAGCTATTCTCTAATGATTATGTGCATACCGGCATTGAATAATTCCGGTATCCCTGACTGGGCAGGCCGAGCAATTGGGATTTTTTTTGCATATCCTGTTTCCTAAGTATACTATCTGGGCATGAAAATCATTGTATAAGGAGACATCAGAAGGCAGACGATCCATAAAAAACTCCTGCATCCGTGTATATGTTATATTTTCCTCAAACCATCCCTGCCTTGAGCCGATCCGCCGGGTATATGCATCTGCCACGAAGACGGGCTTTTCAAGGGCGTATAACAGGATTGAATCCACCGTTTCGGGCCCGAATCCGGAAAGAGTTAGTAATTCTCTCCTGACCTTAAGGCAGGGCAGGGAAGCCATTTTGGATATTTCACCATCACAGTTTTCAAGAAACCAGGAAAGAAATACCATTATTTTTCCTGCTTTCTGGTTATAATACCGCGAAGAGCGGATCAAAGGAGCAATTGTATACTCTCCAGCCTGAAATAATAAATGTGGATCCATCAATCCTGCCTCTTTTAATGCACAGACTGCCTTATATGCACCTGTCCATGATACATTCTGTGCCAGTATTGCACCGATTATCGTTTCAAATGCAGACTCAGCCGGCCACCAGTGTTGCAGCCCGTGTGCATCCTTTAAAGCAGAATAAAATGCAATAAGAGGTGCTTCGATCCTTTCGCTCATTTAAGATACATGCAGGTGTTTGAAAAGATGAGGATATAATATAATGGACGGTCCACAAAGACATTGTCGCCTGGATCCGGACATTGCGAAGAAATTCCTGATACGAAGAGATATGGGCGCTTTTCTCGGGCCACTGCCACCTTTAAAGTTTGTATAAAGAATAACCATATTTATCATTCCACATTCCAGATATCTTTCCAATGCAGATACAATGACCATGAACCAGAATCCGGAACAGACGGCAGGGGATACCATCGACCGGAAACTGATTGAATCCGGGTTCGCGGTTCAGGATCATAGACACACCGACTGGAAGGTATCTCCCGGAATTGTGGTCAGGGAGTATAAGGCCGATGCCCTGCAGACGGTTATGTTCTGTTTGTGGACCGGGTTTTTATACGGGTTATCGAGGCAGTATAAGAATTAAAAAAGGAACATCAGAGAACAGGGTTTAGAGATTCTAACAAAGGGATTACAGAGCATATCATGCCACAACTTGAACTCATCGAAGCAATTGAGAAACGTCTATGGAAATCGGCGGATAATCTTCGTGCAAACTCAAACTTTGCCAGCAATGAATATTTCCTTCCAGTGATGGGACTTATCTTTCTTCGGCATGCATACAGCCGGTATCTCATGGTTAAGGATGAGATTGAAAAGACTCTGCCAAAGCGTGGAGGAAAAACCCGTGCTCTCACCAAGGAGGATTTCTCCCAGAAGAGTGCCATCTATCTTCGCCCTGAAGCACAGTATGATTACCTGGTCTCTCTTCCGGATAGCATCGACCGTGCGGGTGCAATCATAGCTGCGATGGAGTCAATTGAGGAGGATTATGATCTTGAAGGAGTTCTTCCAAAGGAAGAATATCGTGCTCTTGAGAATGATGTCCTGAAACAGACTCTTCAGATCTTAAACCCGGATGAGCTGAAACGGGCCTCCGGTGACGTATTCGGCAGGATATATGAGTACTTCCTTACCCAGTTTGCCGACCTCAAAGCCCACGACAATGGTGAGTTTTTCACACCGGTATCTCTGGTTTCACTTATTGCCAATATCATCGAACCGAAGGAAGGGATTGTGCTTGATCCGGCCTGTGGTTCAGGTGGTATGTTTGTCCAGAGTGCTCATTTTGTCGAACGGTTAAACCAGAATCCGACTGAACATCTGACATTCAAGGGGATGGAGAAGAATGCGACTACCATCCGGCTTGCCAGGATGAACCTGACCGTTCATGGTCTGGAAGGGGATATCATGAAGGCTATAACCTATTACCAGGATCCTCATGAACTCTTTTTAAAAGCGGATTATGTGATGGCAAATCCTCCGTTCAATGTTGACGAAGTGGATGCCGATAAGGTAAGGAATGATCCCCGTCTTCCGTTTGGTCTTCCAGGAGTGAATAACCAGGATAAGGTCTCGAACGGCAACTATCTCTGGATTAGTTACTTTTACAGTTACCTGAATGAAAAGGGCCGGGCCGGGTTTGTGATGTCTTCCCAGGCATCAAGTGCAGGACGGGACGAAGCAAAGGTCAGGCAGAAACTGGTGGAGACCGGGGCGGTTGAAGTCATGGTCTCTATCCGGTCAAATTTTTTTTACACCCGGACGGTTCCCTGTGAGCTCTGGTTTTTGAACCGGGCCAAACCGGAGGAGATGAAGGATTCGGTCCTGATGATTGATGCCCGGAATATCTTCCGGAAGGTGACGAGGAAGATCTATGATTTCAGTCCAGAGCAGGAGCAGAATATTCTTGCTATTGTCTGGCTGTACCGGGGTGAGACAGAGCGGTACCTTGATCTGGTCTCCCGGTACTGTGAGAGGATGCTAAAAGAGGCTGAGTCAGCGGTCAATTCAGGAGATGAGAATCTCCTCAATCAGTTCTGCCAGAAGATGGCTCTCCTTTCAGACACCGCCCGGCCCTATATCATCAGGCTTGCCGGCGATCATGCAGCCGGAGAGATGTTCTCTGAGCTTGAAGGAGAGAACGCCAGGGTTAATGAGGACATTGCCGGGTTTGCCAAGGCTACATCGCATGAACTGAATCTCTGGAAGAGACAGGATACCTCAAACGGAGGGCTTAAGAAGGCAGTTGACCGGCTTTCTTCTCTTGCTGATATGAGTCATTCACTGGTAACCCAGGTGGATCTGATAACAAAACTTGCAAACCGGCTTATTGAGACCTGTGAGAAGGACGATCAGGCGAAAGAGTCGGGTCTTTGGTCAGGTCGTGATATGAACCGTATTCTGAAGGATGTTGAAGGTGTCCGGGAGGATCTGGTTTTCGAT
>JAQVIE010000242.1 GCA_028695895.1 Methanospirillum sp.
TTCCTTTCAATCTCACTCTTTACCGGTTCTGGAGCAGGGATTATTACTTTAACATTATCCGGAACCTCTGCCAGGGATAATATCGGCCTTCCAAGATGACTCCTGCCGATCCTATTAGGATCTTCATCAACGAAAAAGGCAACATTCCCTTCAAGTTCACAAAAAATCCATGTTGCGGCAATGGAACTTCCAAAAATTCCAACAGGATAGTTTTCAGCAGTTCCTTTAGCCTCATCTCTCATCTTCTCTAACCAACCCAGGGATTTTTCTAATTGATTTCGTTCATCATTACCGGAAGTGATGTGATATGTAATGACATCACTTTTCCGGGCTATTAGTGTGATCTCTTTTGGAACATTGGAATCACTACTCCAGATAACTTCAAATCCTGATTGCTGAACAACATGGTACAGGGAATTTAAGGAAAAGTGTGTTGCATGATCAGCGATGATGAGATCAAACGGGTTTTTACAGTAATTCGGACCCTCAATAATTATTACTCCGTCGGCTGATAACTTCTCTCTGACCTCTTTTAAAAAAGAAACCGGTGAGATTACATGCTCAAGAAGATGGATCATTGAAATTATTTCATACCTGCCAGAAATTTCATAAGGCTGACAACACCATAATTTTTCAAAATTTGGAATGGAACTTATCACTTTGACATCGCGGTCTGAAATCTCTGAACCGGATAACAAAAATTTGGTCGGATAGTGTGAAATTTTCGGAGAAAAGAACCGTTTCCACATCCGATATCAAGTATCCGTCCTTCAGAGGGGATGGAATAATTGTTAATTACCGCCTCGATGATCCTTTGAGATCTTGGAACAGGTGAACCTTCGATAAAAACCTGTTGCTCATATCCTCCGCTTTGGTGATATACAGAATAATCATGGTAAATAATATTTACATCACTTTTCCAGTTGTCATTAATAAAACATTGAATTGTGTGGCAATTATCACATAAAGATAAGTATCCTCCTTTTTTCCAGGGTTTACAATCAGACGTGACACGGTACAAATCACTGTAGGATGGAAAAGAAGTAACTAACTTATTTTTACAAACATGACAATATTTATCCATAATACTCCAATATTTCATCAATAATTATCCGGATATCTGGTACCTTTATCCCAAGGTCATTTCGTAATTTCGTGGTATCAAGTGTCGTGTGCTCTGGCACATGATTTAACTGGATATCTGAAGTTTTCCATGAGACCGGTTGAATCAGTGAACCATTATATCCAAGCTTAGTACCGATATCATGTGCAATATTTGCATAGGAAATATCATCATCTGCAGATACCTGAAATATTCCGGTCAACTTTTTTTCCAGTAATATCCTGATTACCATGCATGCAAAAGAGATTGAAACCGGTGATATTACCATGTCATGAAACGGGTGAATAGATTCTCCTTGTTTAAGACTTGTTATCCATGTCTGAAATAACGGGTAGTCAGGGGGTATTATCTTTGAAAACCGGATGATTGAAGATTCAATTTTGTTAATCAGGAGATAATTTTCAACTTCCAACTTGTTTTTCCCGTACTCAGTTTGAGGAGAAGGAGTATCCCCCACTTTCTGATAAGGTATTGTGCCATTAAAGACCTGGTTTGTTGAAGGAAAAACAATGAAAATATTATTTTTATGAAGAATATCAATTAAATTTTTTGTTTTTTCCACATTAATGAATCGTGCATATTCTGGATTTTGCTGACATTTCTCAATTGATGTCACGGCAGTAAAAATGACTGCAGACGTTACCCCTTTCGGAGGAGCCCATAAAGAGAGATCTTCTTCAAGATTCAGGTATATACCTGAAGAACGATGTGATACCTTCTCTCTTCTCCTTGTCGTCCCGACAGATATATCAGAATATCTCCTGGTGAAAAAAGAGCCAATCTGGCTGTCTTCTCCAATTATTAGATATTTTTCTGACAAAATCCCAACCTGGTAAAAGTTATTATTGTTTTTTCACTTTTTCATGCAGCAAAGCGCAAAGAGATAATGAGACATTGGATAAAAACCGGTGTGAACTACTTCATCATTCATCGAAAAGAGAAACACACGTTCAAAAAATTGTAATAATAACTCTTTCAATTCATATCCGCTCTTACAGTTTATGTGACCTTCTTTGCTTGGAGGAGAAGCATATACCTGGGATTCTATTGAGGGTGTCCCAATGATAAGAACCCCGTTATCTTTAAGGGATGTTAATATATTTTGAAAAAAGAGGTTTTCATTTTTCTGATTAATATGTTCAAGAACATCCAGCGAAAATATCCCGTCATATTTTCCAGGTACAGGTCCGGTAAGAATATCATGCACATATGCATCCAGTATCCATTCCGGGGTAATTCTGGATTTTACATCATCAATAAAAACAGGATCAAAATCGGTTACGGTTATTTTTTCGCATTCCTGAAGGATTATCCGTGATCCAAATGCATCAGCACAACCTATCTCAAGAACATTTTCAAACCCGGAGAACATCTTTGATACAAATTTATATCGAGAAAGGGTGAAGACCAGTCGCTTGGGATCATCTTTCCAGACCTGGTTTGTCATAAGCCCAAGTGATGTTAATCCTTCATTTTGGGCAATGTCAAGGCATACCTGGTATTGTGGCTCACGTGTCTTACGATTCATATTCATCTCTGATGGATATAGTCAAGGGGAAAATCCCGGATTCTCTCAAAATTATTTCCGACCCAGCTGATAACATCAGATAGCCCGTGATCAAATGAGATTTCTGCTTTCCAGTCAAGTTCACTTTTTGCTTTTTCAGAATTTAATGTATATGCCTTATCCTGCCCTAACCGCTCTCCTACAGAAAGTACAGACGACTCAAATTCTTTACCCATCAATATACATATCTTACTCACCAGGTCCTTAATCGATATCCCGGTATCAGGTGAGAGATGATATATCTCTCCTGGCATCCCTCTCTCCATCGCTGCAAGTTCACCCTTTGATATATCCCTGATATGAATATACGACTTCACCGCTTCTCCTCCTCCGTGAAGTTGAATTTTCCTGCCGGTTTTTAAATAAATTATCGAACGGGGAATAATTTTATGCAACTGCTGGTGGGCACCGTAAACATTTGTGGACCGGATAGTAATTAAGGGAAAATTAAAATTTTTGACCAGGGTTTGCAACATCAGATCCCCTGCAGCCTTTGATGCGGC
>JAQVIE010000243.1 GCA_028695895.1 Methanospirillum sp.
ATCGGCCGGCATAATATCAGAAGGGATAACAGCCCTTACATTAAAAACATCATCGACTGAAACAGCCATCTCTGTTTCACTGACCGCTCCTTTATGTATGATAAGAGTACGCTGCCTTTTTGTGTCTGTCCTGTCCATACCCAGAAGAGGTGCGATATTAATGACTGGAATTACATCCTCTCCCCATTTTGCCATTCCTTCAATATAAGGGGGGGCATCATAGACGTCAATGGTCTTAAGGGGCCTGACAAATTTTTCAACAATATCTCCATCAATGAGATAATGGTCTCTTCCAAGTAATATCTCTACAAGTGTAAGATGATCCTGCATGTACAATGGCCCGCCCTGTTTTTATCTTACCAGCTTCCTGTATTCAAACCCTTCGGTATTTGTTCTTGCCTGATGCAAAATCCTATCCCCTTACCTGTATAACGTTATACAATAAATTCCGGCCCTGATAAGAGCTGGAAGTTTCGGGGGTATTCATGGGATGACGATTCAAAAAGATATTCTTCACTGGTTATTGCTTTTCTCCTTAGGGGATGGATTGTATGGGACACAGGTCTCATATATCAGGGAGATTGTTCAGGACCGTGAGAAAAATCCCCTGCCTGGCGCACCGGACTTCATCCCTGGAATAATCAATATCAGGTCTGACGTTATCAAAGTTATCGATATCAGGAGAATCATCCCGCTTGGGGAGGAACGGGCGAAAAAGAAGATAATTGTTTTCATACCCGAAGATATTCACAGCACACGATTTGGTATCCTGGTGGATGAGGTTTACGGGATCATGGAAATCCCCGATAAAGTTATTTCTTATCTTGACCGGTCAGATACAAAAATTCAGAATAATTTCATGCTTGGTTTCATAAAAATTTCACTTGATACCTTTCTTCACCAGAACGGCAGACAGTATGCATCAGGGAACGACGATCTTGTCTGGATTGACTTTGAAGATCTGATAAAGACGATCATCGACGGAGATCAGGCTGACTCAATAGTCTTCCGGCTGACTGCTCTTTTCAATCCTCAATACCTGCTTTCCGGTGAATGGAAAAAAAGTGCTGGAAAATAAAAGATTGAAAGAGTTACAAAGCTACTTTCAGTCTGGAACCTTTCCCTTTTAATAACCCAAGTTTTTTCATGTCATTGATAACAGATTCAATAAAACTTGGGGACAGATGAAAACCTATATATAATTCTTCATCGATATGCAGAGTTTTATGGACGAATTCTGGTAGGATATCTTCTTTGGATGTTCGGCCTTCTTTTTGTATAATATCTACAATTTCAGCGATAAGGACCTGTTTTACCTGGAGATTAGCTAATAAAGTATCTGTTTCTTCACTGAGTTCTCTCTCTTTAAAGCATTCTTCAAGCTTTGACATATCTTCAAGGAATACGATATCAGGGCCTGTGGTAACGATATAGGAATGGGTTTCATTTGCTTCCAGGCTTCTTATTATCTCCCATTTTTCCAATGATTTTTCCCTGATCTGGGGAAGTTCATCGCCGAATACTGTCATGACAGCATCATCAGGTTCAATGATCATGGTAAGCACCATACCCTCTTCATCAATATCAATAAGGCCATTAAGCTCCAAAATCCGGAACGCAGAAGCTTCTTGTAAAAAAATTTTCATTTCTTCTTCGTTTTCCGGCCCTGTTTTATCATCAGTGAAACTGTTAAACAGGTTTGTGCATACATGATCTCCTGGTACGTGGCTTGCAAAAATTTCTGCCAGGTAATCCCGGTCTTTTTTTAGATCAGCAAAGGTTAATTCAAATGCTTCAATATCATCCTGAAACTCTTCTTTCCCGGTATCACGGAAGTGTATAATCTCTTCTTCAATTATCTCTTTCAGAGATGAGAAAGGTGCTTTATACATCACCCTGTTTTCCAGTTTTACCTGTTTTTTTAAGTTCGCAGAAATATTTAGAGATCTAAAAATTTTTACACAGTCCTGTGCTTCCTCTTCGGAAGAAAACCATACTTCTTCTTCAAGTACCATAAACAGAACATCATTCAGCTTGATACCTGATATTTTAATTGGTTGACAAAAAAATGATTTTATTCTGCAATGTGATGAAGCAACCAGACCATATTCACTCCAAGGGTTTCCATACACTCCATTCCCTCTCTGTCTGTTTCAACTTCTCCCGGAAGTCTTCCAATGCCTACGTTCCAGTATGAAGATCCAGGGACTATCATCTGACTTGAAAGGAACAGGTGGTTTATTGTATCAAATGCATGAATGGCACCGGCTCTTCTGAAAGATATGATTGCAGCACCGACCTTGAACCTGAGAAATTCGCCTCCTGATCTTGAAAGCATTCCTGTCCTGTCAATAAGTGCTTTCATCTCGGCTGAAACATCTGTAAAGTAGGTGGGTGACGCAAAAATTATCCCGTCAGCTTCACGCATCTTATCAACATAATCGTTCAGATCATCTGTTTGGTTTGCACACTGCCCGTTTCTGGTTTCAAAACATTTCATGCAGGCAAGACAGCCATGCAATGGTTTTCCTCCGATGCGGATCATCTCTGTTTTTATACCGTTGGATTCCAAAATATCAAAGACCCGGCGAACCATGTGTTCCGAATTGCCATTCGGTCTGGGACTTCCAAGAAAAGCTACTACTTTCATTGTTCATAAATGAGTAAGCAGGATTGATAAAACCCTTGCAATAACTTCTTTTATCCTCCAGTTTCAGAAGAATCCGGTCAAAGATCCAAAGAGAATTCCAAATGCGACAAGTGCCACACCAATAAAGACAGCAGGGTTCCAGCTCAAAATCTTTGCCCCGTCAAGAGGCCCCACCGGGAGCAGGTTAAAGGCAGCGATCATAGCATTGACTTTAACGCCAACAAGACCAACGATTGCAAGTAGTCCGGATCCTGCTGAATGTCCGATAAAGATCATGGCGGCAAAGGGAATTATCAGGATAAGATTGCTGACCGGTCCTGCAAGGGATATCTTCCCGTTCTCTTCACGGGAGATGGAGTTACCATATATTACGGTTGCTCCTGGTGCTGCAAAGACCACTCCTGCCAATGCGGCCATGGCAACTGCAACGACAAGCATCATGCTGTTCATCTGAAATTCTGCCCAGTATCCATATTTCATCGCAGTAAATTTATGGGCCATTTCGTGAATAATAAAAGCAATTCCTG
>JAQVIE010000244.1 GCA_028695895.1 Methanospirillum sp.
GAGATCGTCTTTACCTCAACATCCACCGTATACGGTGAGGCATCAGTAATCCCGACTCCTGAAATATATACTCCGATGGAACCAATCTCTATCTACGGGGCATCAAAACTTGCCTGTGAATCACTTATATCAGCATATTGTCACAGTTTTTCCATGAGATCATGGATATTCAGATTTGCAAATATTATCGGTGACCGCTCAGGCCATGGTGTCATCACCGACTTTATCAGAAAATTAAAGGATAATCCTGATGAACTTGAGATACTTGGAGACGGAAAACAGACAAAATCCTATCTTGAGGTCAGGGAATGTATAAGGGCTATCATGTACGTGATCAACCATTCCAATGACATCGTAAATACCTATAATATTGGATCTGAAGACTGGGTGTCGGTTTCAGAGATTGCTGATATCCTCTGTCATGAGATGGGACTCTCACCTGATTACAGGTATACGGGAGGATACAGGGGTTGGGTTGGTGATGTGCCAAAGATGCAGCTTGACATCAGCAAGCTTAAGTTACTTGGGTTTGTCCCTGGGTTAAACAGCAGGGAGAGTGTTAAGATCGCTGTAAGGGCAACACTGGAGTAATGCATGAAAAAAAAATACTGCATAATTCTTGGAGACGGGATGGCAGATGAGCCACTTAGTGAACTATCAGGGATGACACCGCTGGAAGCTGCCAACACCCCTAATATGGACTATATCGCAAGTGAGGGTGCCATGGGTCTATTAAAGACAGTTCCTGACGGATTTACACCAGGGAGTGATATTGCAAACCTTTCAGTGCTGGGTTATGATCCTGCCATATGTTATACCGGCCGGGGTGCACTGGAAGCTGCAAGTATGGGGATCTCTCTTGATGATGATGACTTTGCGTACAGGTGTAACCTTGTTACAATCAAAGACGATATCCTTGAAGACTTTAATGCAGGGCATATTACAAGTGATGAAGGAGCTCTCCTGCTTGAAACATTGAACAAACACCTGCATGGTATTACCTGTCATGCCGGGATCAGTTACCGTAACCTGCTTATCATTCCTGGAGGCCTGGGATGTGAATCGACACCTCCTCATGATATCACCGGTCAGCTGATAAGAAATTATCTTCCAACCGGGCCTGATGCAGACCGGCTGATAAAAGCCATGAAGATAAGTTATGAGATCTTCAGGGATCATCCGGTGAACCTTGACCGAATTAAAAATGGGATGAGATCTGCAACCTTGATATGGCCCTGGTCAGGAGGAAAACGTCCGGACATCAGACCATTTAAGGAGATGACAGGACTTTCAGGGGGAATTATATCAGCAGTGGACCTTCTGAATGGAATCGGAATCTATGCAGGAATGGAAATAATTAAAGTTCCAGGAGCTACCGGGTTTATCGACACCGATTACCAGGCAAAGGCGAAGTATGCAATAGAGGCCCTGAAAAGGCTTGACTTTCTCTTCATCCATGTTGAGGCCCCTGATGAGGCAGGACATATGGGAAGTATAGAAGAGAAATTAAAGGCAATCGAGAGGGTTGATGAGATGATTGGAACCATCATGAAAGAGTTTGATGGCCGGATTGCTGTTCTTCCTGACCACCCGACTCCGATAAGATTAAAAACCCATACCGCAGAGCCTGTGCCATTTGCAATCCTTGGAAAAGACAAGGACATTACAACCAGGTTTTCAGAGAAAGAAGGGGCAAAAGGGATATACGGCCTTATCCCCGGAACCGGCCTGATTCCTCTTTTAATCTCTTAATTATTCATCTTTCATTACTTAATTATCCATACTTTTTTTCTTTGCAAAATTTTGTACATACTGAAAAAGAGCCACAACCAGTATCCCGGCAATGACACTGATAATGAGTTCAGAACCTGAAGCAGCTGGCTCAAGAGCCCTGTCAAGGAGCAGTTTGGATGAGCCAAGCATGATACCTGTAAGAACAGCTACTATAAGATCATGGTAATATTTGAGCAGGTACTTGAGCAGTCTTGTAAAGGTCAGGATACCAAGGACACCTCCGGCAAGGTATGCACTGATATCAGGTAAATTCAGGATTTTTATGGCATGCAGCATATATTCATACTGGTTCATAAGAAGCGTAATATATGCCCCTGATATCCCCGGAAGGATCATTGCACAAAGGGCGATAAAACCGGTGATAAAGAGCACCGGGTATGAATGACCAAGGGCTGCCGGATTTAACATTACAATAAAAAGCCCAAGGATAATTCCAAGGATTAAAAAGATATAACCTCCCTTGTACCGATGTGGCAGAGGGGCGAAAAGAAGGACTGAAGATGCCAGAATAAGGCCAAAGAAAAATCCATTTGTCAGGACAGGATACTCCTCTAAAAACCAGAGCATAATTCTTGATGCAATGAGAAATGCAGAGCCTATACCGGCCAGGAGAACAAATAGAAAAACCACGTCCATCTGTAAAAGTCTGGCCCTGAATGCTGGCAGATCCCATTTTAACAGGTCATATATGATTAGGGGCGATACATGGGCAACTGCTGAAATCAGTCTTCCATAGATGCCGGAGATAAATGCGACAGTTCCTCCTGACACACCTGGAATGATATCACAGATTCCCATAAGAATACCTTTAACAAATACGGGGATATATTCTGCAAAAAATGATCTTATCTGCATATGTATCCTCCACTATTCTTTTTTATACTATTTCCATCTGATGCAGGTTCTTTTTGTCCTCTGGAAAAAAATCTGAAATTCATGAAAGAAACGAAATATTTTTAATTTCACGCCCTTATCTATGAAGTGCAATTGGTATCAGAGGAACACAGGTGTAGGAAGAGCGGATGACCATGAAGAGTATGCTGATGTGGGATGAGACCTTATTCAGGGATCTGGATGCTTTTGAGATAGATTATATCCCGGATCAGTTTAATTACCGCGAAAACCAGATGCGGGAACTGGCTTTTCTATTAAGGCCAGGGATTAAGGGATCAAGGCCCCTTAATGCCATACTCAAAGGAACACCAGGAACCGGTAAAACTACCTCAGTTAAGAAGATCTTTGCAGATATAGATGAAATCCAGTCAAAGATGCTAACCGTCCATATCAACTGCCAGATTGTAAATACAAGATTCATGATCCTGTCCCAGATCTACAGGCAGATTGCAGGACACAATCCTTCGGCTGCTGGCAACTCATATAAA
>JAQVIE010000245.1 GCA_028695895.1 Methanospirillum sp.
ATAATTTCAGGGACTTCATCGGTTGGAAATGCTCTTTCATCACTTAATCAAATTGCAAAAGATATTGAGATTGCTGAAAGTAGTGTATCTGAGATAACCAGGGCCACGGAGAACCAGGCAGAGGCGACAAACCGGGTTACACAAAATGTTGGGTTAATTCACCAGATGGTTGCCGGAGAAGAGCAAAAAATGACAGGACTTGCTGCAGTTGCTGAAGAGTCCAGTGCTTCGACTGAGGAGATTGCCAGTGCTTCAGGGGAGATCTCTGATATGGCGAAGGAATTGAAACAGGAAGTTGAGAGTTTTTCCTTATAAAAAATTTTAAAAAAACCCCCGATTTTTTCAAAAATATCAAAATAATAAATGAGGAGTTATTGCTCTATGGCAAATGCTATTGCTTTTTTATAAACCGATGTAACCCCGTCACTATTTAAGAGACAGAGATCCAGTTTGCCTGATTTGACCTCATTAGACAATGGGGCATCAATCTTCACCCTTATCTTCATGGTATTATGGGTGAGGACCGGTTTGGGGTAAAACGAAAACCAGCTTAGATTATCTCCAGCCAGGAGAATCTCACATGGGCCCATAAAGTCCCTTCCGGATATTATTACATCACTTCCTTTATCCGGACTTAAAACCGGGGCATCCACTGAAATGATAACCGGAGCTATCTGTTCTTCTGTAACTTCAAATGGAACCGTTGCTTTTCCGGTTTTTGTGGTGATTACAAGGTTCCAGGTTCCCTGCTCTGCATCCTTTGGTATGTCAATCATCACCACACCATACTTCTGATTTTCCGTAAAACAGTAGTTATAGGCCTCAATACCTAAATTATCCTTTACCAGTGTTACATATACCGGGGATGAAAAATAGTCACCATAGATCTTAATTCCCATGGTATTGCCTACTCCACCTGAATACGGGTAGATGCTGGTGACATGTATCTCACGTTCGTTGATTATCTTCTCACTCATTCCGGCAAACCTGGGATCTGATAGTTTTTCTTCCTCTTGCTGTTCGGGAGTTATCTCCTGAACCTGGGTGATTACAGGAGTTGGAAAGCCTGTTTCCGTTGCATTTATGGTTTCTTCCTGGCTCACATATGTTTTGTTCAGGACGGTAATACTGACCGGGCCGGTTTTCATATCTGAACCGGCAATAAATGCTCGTACAAAGTAATTTCCAGGCTGCACAGTATCAGGGATTGTAATAGTTACTGTCCTTTTTGTGCTTCGTAATATCAGATCCGGAACCTTTGATCCAATTCCAATTCCAAGTAGCTCAGTATCAGGAATGACTGAAAATTCCACCGTCTCGCCCAGAAGTTTACTGGTGTCAAGTGTCCAGTTACGATCCCTGGTGTTCTTTAGTACCGCATCATCTTTTCCGGTGATGGTCATCGCAGAAACATCCAGTTTAAGAGTGAACTCAACTTCTTCCCCAGGAGTCACCTCATCAGGCAGGGCAGTCAGACTCCCTTTTAATAGCAGGGTGCCGCTGGGAGCTGCATTATCCCCGGTCCAGTTTGAAAAACCCTGTCCATAATTTTCAAAAAATGGCCCGTTGAAGATAATCTGTTCTTCAGAGACAGATCCCTGGACAATACAGAAGAATGTCATTAAAATTAATGTTGCCTGGATTAAACGACAGACCCCATGTTGTGCAGATTGTTTCATATTAATATCCATAGTTCCACTGAATATAAAAAAGAGATTGCGATAGCTGTTGCATAACTTTAAACTATTAATGGTCAGGCGGGGTGAATTCACCTGTGTTGCGGCAAGAACATGATCAGACAAGGCTTTCTTATCTTTTGAGAGGGCAGAACGTTCAAAATAAAGACTCTCGATCTGACGTTTCAGTTCTCTGACCGACCAGTTCCCTCTGACACATTCAACCTCGTAAAACCGACGTTTCAGGGGATCATCAATCGGCATCAGGAGAATGAAATGACTGAATGAGAGGTTCATCAGGATATCATCACGACGTTTAACAAGGTACTATAAACCACGTATTTCATGAAATCATTGTGGGTATATCCCTATAAGGGATACGTAATAGGAATATATTATGCACCTGAACACAGGTAAGATTAGTCATTATCACGAAAATCAGGACTGGGATTTATCTTCAAGGACTTTCATTTCTGCAATAAGATCGTCCATACTCTCATGAAACAATCTCTGTCTCTCTGTTGTGTAATCACCGGTACCTGGATTAAATATCCGGAAAAACCGGGCGGTATCAACCGGCCCTAATTTCTCAATGAGTGCAGATATACCCTCGTATTGTAGTTGTGCAATAGGTTTGATTTTCATAAGAATTCGCTCACCTCCGAAAGGCCATCATACTGGATTATCTATTCTGATTGCTGTAGAATGGTTAGGGCGTTTTAAAGTATTAATTATCCCATAATCTGGAGAAAAACCTGAACCTCATGAAGTTTCATCTAATTATTATCTGTCTCCGGAGTTTTTTAGTTTTTTTCTCGTACCATCTTCTATTTGTTTCACAATATCCTCAAACTCTAATTCCGCATCTCTGTCAGAGAGTTCCACCCGGTGAGCGTTAAATATCTGATATTGTTCCCGTGCATATTCACGTGCTTGTTCCATGCTGATCTTCCCTGCATGTTCCAGGATTACACGTTCATTAAAAGTGAGAAACCGATCCAGTTTTTCCCGCCAGTCTTTCATATACACCGGAGTTTTGCGTTTCGCCTGATCTTCAGCATAATCTAACCACATGACCACAAGCCGGTTGAGTTGTTCAATTTCATCAGACTTCAGGTAGTTCTTTGCGACGGTAACATCTCCCTGCCTTACAACAGCTCCCCTAAAACTGGTAAGTCCCATGTTGGGCTTTGTTGCGTCTGCTCTCTCTGCAATGAGTTCTGCAGCGGTCTGTCCGGATATTGCATAGTGGATTTTATTCTGAACAATCTAAAAGAACTCTTTGGTAGTCGGAGCCCTGGGATCGTAATCTATGGAAAGGGTATATATCTCCTTAACTTTCTGATAAAACCGTTTTTCAGATGCCCTAATATCCCGGATTCGTTCAAGGAGTTCATCGAAGTAATCAGTCCCAAGGGTTTTTCCTTCCCTGAGACGTTCATCATCCATGGTAAACCCTTTGACGAGATATTCATGGAGCCGCTCTGTTGCCCATCT
>JAQVIE010000246.1 GCA_028695895.1 Methanospirillum sp.
TCCTGCAAAAGGATCATCCCATTGTAAATGAATTTTTACTCTGCCATCTGGTTGTATTTCCAGGGGAATGCCAATTGAACCGTTAAAGGAATGAAATCCTTCTCCACCATCAATAAACTTTCCCTGATAATGTGTATCAGCAGTATTTCCAGCAGCGCTTATAATCATTAAATCAGGGTTATTCTCTAAAATTTTTGAAAGTTCATTAGCGATAAATCCATCTTCAAAATAAGGTACTTCATAATTAAAAACATCTTCAACAATGATGGATGCTCCGGCATCGACAAGATTTTGAAAAGCTTCTACAAATTTTGTTTCTCTTCCCCCACCAAAATCATGATAAACAATTGTTGCACCAGGAGCGATATCATGAATGATCTCCATCATTGCAGTTCCTTCTGCCCTTTTGCCGTCCTGTAAAATGATAACTGAATCAGGTAAGTCTCCAGATGCCTGAGCTTCGGAAAGTCCTTTTGCTCCGTTGGATATTACTCCGACAACAACTCCTTGTCCATCAGCATTTGTAATATTCCGGAGCTGATCTGTCTTTAAAATGCTGTCACCACCTGTATTTACTGACCCTGCAGCAATAACAGGATTAGATCCAATACAAAAGAGAATTAGTAAAAAAATAGAGAATACTTTAAATAATTCTATCCGGTTTTTTTTATTATCATCTGTCATGGTTAATCCATTCCTGGTTTTAAAAATTTCAGCTTTGCTTTATTTTTTCACGTTTTATTCAATGGATAATTTTGCAGGATATATCCTGTTAATACCCAGGATGTTTATCAAACAATATTTTAATTATATACCCTTGGATGCTGTGAAGATGAAGTTTTGGGAGAATTATCCAAAACTTCAAATAAAAATATATTATCCTGAACAGGTTGGATGTGCTGTCGGGTAATATGTAGGGTGCGAATAAGTAGTTGTCATCGAAATTTGATGCGAATAGGAATATGGAATAGATGAACTGGCTGGTGTTTTTGTAGGTTTAGGAGTTTCATTTGGATCATCACATATACCATCAAAATTTAAATCAACACAAGGGGTCACTCCTGTTGGGATAACGGTTGGAATTATTGTTTCGGGTTCTTTCGGAGTATAAACGTCCTTTCTTCGGTTATCCTTTATAATATTATCTTCAAGTATCGTGTTAATACTTCCAATTGTATCAATTCCATAGAGATTTTTCTCAATGGTGTTTCCTTTCACCAGGTTGTCAGATGAACCTTCTTTTATCGCCAGACCTTTATATGCATTGCCTGAAAGGAGGCAATTTTCAATGATACCATTGTTTGAGTCAAAAAGACCGATTCCTATAGTATTATAAGAAATTGTACATCCATCAATATGTAACTGATCTACTTGTCTTCCTATTATGGCATTTGTCGTGCCCTCGATTAATAGATCTTTTATTATAACATTTTTTAATCTACCCGAATCAGGAGAATGAATAATGATGGCATTCTGTTCAATTGTTGTATCATCAATGAACTGTACACTCAACCCTTCGATTTTTCTCCCTTCTCCTTGTATTATGACGTCTGAAGACATTATCGTGATGATTGAACCGTCAAAATGAGAGATATCTTTGCCAAGTGTATATGTTCCTGGAGAAGTGATGGTAACAGGGCCCGTAATTTCCCCGAAACCTGTTAGCATTACAGGAGGATTTATTATAGATTGTATAGCCTGAATTTGTTTTTCTGCAAGTGATGAAGGAAGTGGATTATCAGGTGATATTTCCTGTAATTTTCCATATATTTTAAGGGCATCTGGCAATCCATGCCCAAATACAGGATCCCATCCTGGTTCTCCAAGTTCCAGAGTAGTAGAAAGCAGGATATCTCTCAAGTCATCTGCTGGAATAGATGGGAAAAGACTCCATTCCAGCGCAAGTAGTCCTGCTATGTGTGGTGCGGCAGCACTTGTCCCGGAAAATATTTTGGGAAATCCTCCGGCCCCGGAAACAGCAACATTACTTATCCCGGTAATGTCAGGTTTATTTCTGACAACCATCTCCGGATAGGAGATTGTGACAAAACCCTGTGATGAATATCGTTCGGCAACATTTACACTTTCTGGAGATATTGCAGCAACAGAAAGAACCTTAGGAACTGTAGCCTGACCAATGATTGAATCCTCAATAACCAGGAATTGCCTGGAAATGAATACTTTATCTTTTTGTGCATTAATAAAAAGTTCAATATTTTTATCTTCATCTGAAGGATTCTCCTTTTTTACCCTGAGTTCTGCCTGAACAAGGCTGGTCCCATCATTTATATAGGTAAATTTTTCTTCAGGCAAAGAATTTCCATCCTGAATACGTTCGCTAAAAGCGATTAATTCTCCATTTTCCTCCAGGTATAAGTTATAATCATTCACAGAGTATCCGTACATGTCATCCCATTGTAAAAAAACAGAAAACATTCCACCAGGTTGAATTGCAATGGGGATCGCTTTCATTCCATCAAATGAATGAAAACCAGTTCCATCGTCTGAAAACTTTGCCTGATAGTGAATTTCTGCATTATTACCTGCGGCTGTGACAATGATAACTTCAGGATGTTCCTCCAATATCTGGTTAATTTTTTCAGCAGTGTATCCATCTTCGAAATATGGGACCTGCAAAAAACCTACGTCATCAACAATAATCCTGGCACCTGCATCAATGAGAGATTCAATCGCATGAATAAAATCATTTTGAGCTCCTCCACCAAAATCATGATAAAGCAGGGCCGCACCTGGAGCAATATCATGTATTATCTCCATCATTGCTATCCCTTCACTACCTTTTCCATTCATTAGAATAATTACATCCACTGGAAGATCACCAGATTCTTGTGCCTGCAAAAGTCCAGCAGCTCCATTTGAGATGACTCCAACACCAATGCCGGAACCATCGGCTCCAGTCAGATTTCTCAGTTGATCTGTTTTTAGAATTATATCTCCTATCGTGTATGCCTGTCCTGTTCCAGCAGTGGGACAAATTAAGAAGAAAAGAGTAAAAATCACTAAAATAATCTCAAATAATGTAAAAATTGATTTATTTCTCTTTTGTAATTTAATTTGAACTTTACTCTCCATGTTATCTTCATTCATGTAATGGATAATAAATTTTGGCAGTAAAGATTATTGTGAAGAATAAAGTGAACAA
>JAQVIE010000247.1 GCA_028695895.1 Methanospirillum sp.
CCATTATCTAATCCCTGAAATTGACTTTTCCATGTATGTTCACTGGCACCAGGCCGCTGACCCTGAGAGTCGCAGGAGATGGAAAAACGGGAGCTTTTCTTTCAGACATCGGGTTGCTGCATGTAGGAATCTTCTTTCCGCCCTGCTTTCAATGGCACGTGCCGGATTATATCCACTCAGTCTTTCGCCCAGGTCAGTTTTTACAGCTCCGGACAGTTCTGTAAGGATTATTGCAGTTTCGCATGACCAGCTGAGAACAGATGAAGAGGTTAAGTTAACCCTGCTTTCTGAAGTCAGGACTCTTTTATACATGATGATGATGGACGGGTGCAATCCTAATCAGGTTTCAGACCGGTTGTTAAGGTCCCGTCCCGGATATGTTCCTTCCCCTGACCGGATCCCTTTTCCCATGAGACATATCTTCTCAGAAATACCTGATATTACAAGGCCCATAGAAGAAATTATCTCCAGATGGTTTACAAGGTCTGATGATGCATTCATCTCACTTATTTCATGTCAGACTGATCCAGATCACTGGTTTTCATTTTTTCCAGGAATTTGTCCGTTTTGTCATCCGGATCACTTTTCATACCTTCTTCAGGGCCCGACTCATGTCCGTCTTTATTTACCGATAAGTGTGTTATTTCTCCTGTCTGCTCCTGTTCACACCGTCAGGCACCTGAAGCGAAGACGAATACAGATGGAAAGAGTGACAATTCCCGTCATTTTTCTCCCATTTTGCAACAAGAGATTATTACAGATACCTGGAAGGTATATCCATGCACTTGCAGCTCGTAACAGCAATAATGTTTTTTTGCCAGTGTGTCACAAACGTCTTCTTCCGGCATGTATCCCCAGGATGACTGTTGCTCTGGTTATAATCCCAAAAGTTTTCTCACTTGAGGCGATGATACTGAAAAAGTTTGATGTCTCACTGATTGATGAGATGCGATGGGTATCCTCACTGGAACAGATGAAAGGAAACTTTTTTCCACGACTGGTTCGTATGAAAAGGGTCAGACGTTGTTATGTAAGAAAAACTATCTCAATAATGCTATTACCCGGATATTTCGAAATACCCAAAAAACCGGTAACATCAAAAGGAAATAAAGGAAAGAAGGGAATTCCAAAAGGAAATTTATCAAAGAAATTATCTGATTTCATCGAGGATTTTTTCGGGTAAAAAAGGTAAGAGTGAATAAAACCATCATATTTTTATTCTTCATAAGTACTGCTGTTCACAGGGAAGATTCTCCCCCCTGTCTCAGCAAATATCGGAGAAGAAATATGCCTGAGATAGGCAATAAATCCATCGACGTCAAGTCCCCCATTTGCAATGATGGCCCCCTCATTCATAACCGAATACCCGTCACCACCTGATGCGAGAAAATCAATAGTTGCAACTGTGTATTGTCCATCATTCTCTATTTCTTTTCCATCAAATATGATATCCGTCACCCTGTCAGAGGGAACACGGGATTTATCATAGGAATAGGAGAAACCGGATATCTGAAGATAATGATCTGGTTTTACTGTCCTGGTCCACTGCTGGTTCAAAAGATCTTTTATCTGTTGTCCTGTCATCTGCACTGTATTTATCTGTCCATGAAATGGCATGACTGAGTAGGCATCTCCTGTAGTAATATCGCCAGTATCAATATCTGCCCGGAGTCCGCCGATATTCAGTATACCCATGTCTGCATCCATGTACCAACGAAGTGCATCAGTTGCGATATTGTAAAGAAGTGCTTCTCCATTAGCATCCAGGATCCTGGTCAGTGGAATTTCAGTTGTCGCTATGACTTCACTGATTAATGGTTCAACTACGGTATTGACAGTATTCAGTAATTCCTGTGCGTTTTCATCAGGTGTAAGGCCGGGACCCTGGTCTGCATATGCTATGATTATCGTTGCATTTTTACTTGTAATATCCTTTGTTTCCGGGTCCAGTTCAAGATAAACATCTGAATATGCTGAACTATAGGAATATGCCTGGGTTACAAGGGTTGGTTTTCCTCCGGCATTTGGCAGGTACTGGTTGGTAAATTCATGTGAATGAGCCGATAACACTACGTCAACATCCTCATCCAGTCTCATGGTAATTAAAGCAGCTCTGCCTGACAGGTCTCCAGTCTCCCTGGTTGGCCCGTCATAAGCCGTCTGTTGTCCACCTTCATGAAGAAGAACTACAAATGAATGAATTCCCTGTTTTTTTAGTTCCCTGACCTGAGTGTTTATTGCATCTGCTTCATCAGTAAACGTAATAAGTTCGAGATTTTTCGGGTCAGATATTTCTTTGGTTAACTCAGTTACCGCCCCAATAAATGCAACGGGGATGCCTTTTACATCCTCAATCACATACGGTGCAAGAAAATGTCTGTCAGTCCCGGTCCAAAAAACATTGGCAACAGTTACCGGCCAGAGTGCACCAGGGTATGGATCGACTATATGGAAGATCTCCGTATCTCCATTACCTCCATTGATGAGGCGTTCCAGTTCAGATATGTTATTATCAAATTCATGGTTCCCAAGGGTTGCAATAATTCTTACCCTGTCATTGGCTTCCAATTCAGTTTTTTTCCAGTCCCCGGTAACAAAACTGTTAAAAAAGAGTATTGTGGGTTCATCAAGAAGGAGATTTGATTCTGCCGGAGATGCCCCTGTCATATCACCAGGAAGGGCAATTATGGTATTATTTTTTCCGTACCTGTTAATTGCATCACGCAGGTATCCGCCAAGAACCGGAGCACTTCCGACTGGAGAGCCGTTCATTTTTTGTCCAGGACAGATCTGCCCGTGAAAGTCATTTACTGCAAGAATGTGAAATGAAACAGGTTTTGTTCCATTGGCATCATCAGTGACCATGATGAAAATAAGGCCTAAAATACAAAGAAATAATAAAATTCCTGAAATTAGAAATAACAGTGATGGGGGGAGATGTAGAATCCGATGACGTTGCATGTGATATATCAGTTGGGATGTATATGAATAATTTCGTACTCACATGAAATTCAGATTATTGAATCTCATTAGAATTTTGTGATAATATCCTAAATATCAGCACTCCACTTCAAGGTATCGAGTATCTCTTTTTGCCTTGATGAAAGTCCGGTTAACAGTACCTTGTCATTTCCAAGCCCTACAAGACGTATCTT
>JAQVIE010000248.1 GCA_028695895.1 Methanospirillum sp.
CTAATAACTCATGGTTGAATTCCTTGTTGATACTCATACTATATTGTTCCTTCTTTTTTTAGGTAATATTACCACCGTTGCGATATTAGTTGCCTATAATATCGGAAAAATCCAAAAAAAGCCGTACATCGAGTTTATTGTAGGAAGTATCTTTTTATCTTTTTCCTGGATCCTTCTTAGCCTGCGGGATCAGATCCCGGATATTGTCTCAGTACTGGGGGTAACACGCTTATACTGGCCGGAATAGCTCTTCGGGTCCTTGCAATTGTCAGCATTGGGAAAAAGGATTAGAACGTTGAAAAGCTATTTTTATTACTGGCTGCAGGAAATCAGCCCTTCGGTTTACCAGCTTCGTGGTTTTACTCCTGAAGAAGTAATGCAGCAATCCCTTGAGGAGGTTTTATGCCCGAATTCCATTCAGGTAGTTATTAATGTCATGGAAAATGCTCTGAAGAATATTGCATCAGGAATTATCCTTCCCGGTCGTCTTTATGAGCTTGAACAGCCAGGAAGAGGTGCCAAAATATTGCCGGATTGTTACCATAGATGAGATTGCTGACCAGGAGTATAACCTGAACATCTGCCGGTATGTGAATAATTCACCTGATCTGAAGCCTCATGATGTCACCGCTCACCTCACCGGTGGAGTCCCGAAGGCAGAAGTGTCAGCCCATGCAGAGGTGTTTTCCCGGTATTTCCTGAGCGATGATGTAATTTTTACGAAGTGGGATGAGACCTGTTACGATTTCATTTCTGATATCTCGAAAAAAGAAGATATCCGAGAGATCATCGAGGTGAATCCACATGTTATTGCGGTTGAGGAAGAGATGAATATCTCCCTTGCATCCTGGTGGGAGGAGAAGACTGCCCGGCTTTCTGCTCTGCATGAGACGAATAACCTCTTCTCTATCAGGGAGGACTTCATGATCTCGCTGAAAAAGGCTCTTGTCCCGGTTGGTATCCTTGACTCGTTCCAGGTCTCTGGAATCTTTGTGAACTGGTGGGAGAAGTACCGGGTCTCGATGCGGGAGATCGAAGCTGAACGAGATGAGGTAAAGGAACGGTTAGATACCTATCTTCGGGAGCTTGGATATATATGATGTATGAGAAAGTCCAAGATATGATGATATACCATTTTATGCATGGCATGATCATATCAATTCAGGTACCAAAATTTATGGGATGAAATTTTTCACTATGACAATACAGAGAGGCTAATTATGGATACCTATACCGCAATCATTCATCGTGAAGGAGAATTATTCGTTGCACTCTGTCCGGAAACCGGAACAGTAAGTCAGGGGAAAACTATCGAGGAAGCAGTTGAAAATCTGAAAGAAGCAACTGAACTGTATCTGGAAGTGTTTCCCCTCCCCTCTATTTCCCGGAGTTTGATTACCACCTTTGAGGTCGCATCTGTTGCCAGCCAATAAGCTGGTTTCCGGAGCAGAAGCGATAAAAATTCTCTGCAAGCATTTCGGATTTGAGATATCCGGTAGAAAGGGAAGTCATGTCCGTCTTTCCAAAATCACTCCTGAAGGAAAGGTTGGGACTGTTATTCCCATGCATAATGAATTAGCCGTAGGAACTCTTCGTTATGCGTTAAAACTGGCTGGAATTACACTCAATGAGTTTGAAATATATCTGTAGCAGGGTATTCTTTGGACATATATCCGTCAGTATGCAGTAATAGTATGATAATTTCCAAGAGTGATGTTCTCTGGGTAGACCCTCTGATTGCAGGATCAGAAGAGTGTGTGAATCACAGGCGGATGAAAGAACTGGTCAAAGATCACCCCCATGATATTTCCCAGGTCCTTCATGCTCTTGTTGAAAATGGGTTTATTGAGCGAGAAGGCTCCGGGAGTGGGACATTTTATTATTATAACTTTCAACAACCGATGTTGAGATTGAAGAAACACGAGGATTACCAAGTACTTTCTCTCGAACCACACAAACAAGCGAATTTTTCTCTTTGACCTTGACCATTTGGCCATAATTTATGCAAGGCACTCCTCAATATCGTTCGTGCTTCTGATATTTTAGCCCTCTATGAATCGATGAAAAGTCTGATTCCACAGGTAATCAGGTCTCAGTACTCAATCGCTGTGATAGATACCCTCTTTCAGAGACCTATTATATCCTCTACGAATTTTTTGGAGATATCACATATCCCTCCCGAATCCGGAAAGAGAATTCTGCAAAAACTGAGGGATGCTGGTGTAATTGAGGTAATTCGGGAAGGAAAGGGAAGAAGCCCGACTATCTACCAGTTTGCTCAGTTAGTTCAGATTGTTGAAGATGAGGCTTTCGTGTGAGAAAAAGTATGCCTGGTAATGACTTGTTATATAGTCAGGGCTATGCAGAAGAACCTACAAAAAGCGATGAAACAGAGCTTTATGGGCAAGCCTCCAAGGCATCTGGAGGAATTACTCGACAATGGGATGAAGTTACTTTTTTCGAAGAACTATCAAAACAGCATGCCGATGTTGTCCCTGTAGCCAGAGCAATATTAGAATGGGGGAGAGAAAAATGTAGTTTCTTTTGGTGGAGGAAAGGAAAACAGACCGGTTCCTTCGCTCCTGTCTTTGAACATGACGGACTACAATGTCAGGTAGAATACCCAGAAAGGGCAAATGAGATCACATTAACATTAAAATGCCCAATGGACAACTAATAACAATACCAATATCTGGTGAAATTAAAATCGGATTACTAAAGGCATCAATACGTAAAGCAGGATTAACTGAAGAAGAATATTTGTAACTATTCAGCTGGTCTCAGCGCCCTGATCCTAATCATCCTTTATTGAAGGGATTGTTTCTGCCTTCCATAATTTTCCGTGGTCACCGTATTTAAATAAGGATATATGTGAAAGGGTACTTCTCTCTCACAATCTTGCATTAACCTAAGCCAACTGAATAGTTACGATTTTTATTATTTTTATTGATGATTAACTGTAGGTTATACAAGATTGAAATGGATACTATCAAGTATTCTTACACATTACTATCTGTAGTGATAATATGAGGGATATTTTTATCGAAGAAATTATTAAGGAGGTATTAGGTCCTAAAAATGGCTCAAATGAACAAATTTCAGGAAATCCATACAATGAATATGTAACTGGAGTAATTA
>JAQVIE010000014.1 GCA_028695895.1 Methanospirillum sp.
ATACTTTTGATGTTGAACTCGTTGAAAGGGGAGAACAGCTTTCATTTGCAAACATGGAGGGAGATGTCAGAAATCTGATTGCTGCGCGAGGAAAAAAAGAGACGATGATAGAAGTGGAAAAGTTTTTCAGGGATAAATTGCAGGATTTTATTGACGATTCTGATACACAGACAGGAGTATAACCAGCAGACAGAGTGATATAAGAATTATCATTCCATTCAGAGAACTTTTTTGTGTTGGTAAAGGAATTGGTTCAGATGTTTTTTCCACCTGCACCTCCTCTGTTTCGACAGGACTTATAGTCGTCTCTTTTTGTGTCTGGCTGATTTCAGATGGAACCAGAGTAGGTATTAAAGCAGCTGGAATTTCTGCTTTTTTTTCTACCAGGTCAAATGTTGTTGTTTCAATGTAACCCTTCCCAATGATTTCGGCTCTTATCATGTAAGTATCAGGCATCCAGTCCGTTGAATCAAAAGTTGCAATCCAATGGTAATTGGAATTTTCCATCTTCAAAACCGGAACTACAACAGAACCTCCTCCCTCCATGAAAAGGTCATACTTACTTTTCGGACCAAAAGATATAGGCCATATTTCGATGAGAACAGAATTATCGGTATTAAAGTTTGTATCTCCACTGATGATGATTTCTTCACCTATATAATATGCAGAATTTACCTGGATTTCAGCATGAGCCGGGAAAAAAATAACTGATATAATTGCCAGTGTAATGATTCCTGCTATGGATAATGATTTCATAATATACTATAATGAGTAAAGGTCAATAAATGAGGTACATCAAATATATATTCATGCTTTTCACAAGCTGTAAAGGAAATAAAATAAAAATACCTTCGCGCCAAAAATTATTTTGGAAAAACTATTAATTTTTGGAGATTTTTAAGCAATAAACCTCATTTTAATCAGATATACTTCACACATAAGTTCTAATATTCTCTTACTAATCCTTCATTTAAGTCTGACTTATGCTTTTTATTAATATAGATACAGGAGCTGTAAGTACTTCCTAACCCTATACTTATTGGACAATGGTTGTTACACCATCAGCACAGCGTCAAACGAGATCATGTTCTGTATGCGCTTTCTTTGTTCTTACTACTAACACAGGTCTTGGAAGATGCAATCTGGGTAAAGACGAAAAGGTAGACTTTGAACATCGGAGATGGGAACTGGAAGAATTATCTGAATTAATCAGATGGCCCTGTATGTATAACCTGACTCCTGAAGAGATAGAAGTGTCAATGGATTCCTGGGTGAAAAACCTTGTAAACGAATCACTCCGGTTCAGAACCTCAGTTCAGACAAGACGCTCAATTACATCAGGACGCAGAAAAGGAAACAGAAAGATCTGAAAATTTTGCTTTTTAAGATTTTTAAAAATTTTATTATTAAATATAAATAAAAAATAAAACCAATAAATATTCTTTAATCGTACTCACGCCATGTGTGGTTACACTTGCTATTTGTACACCGGAAGAACCTGACCTCACTCTCATCAGCTGATCTAAGCTGACGAAGCCACCAGAACGCTTCTCCATTACCACAGCTGGGGCACCTTACTGCAATAGTTGGCAGAGTTCTGATTGCATCAATATCTTCAACGATTACTATCTCTTTTTCTTTTCTTTTATCGGTGATCTGCATTTTTGTTCCGTTATGCCCTCCTTTTTCCCACCCGCATGAAGTACAGACAAAAGAACCTCCTATGTTTTTTAACAGTTTTCCACACTTCTCACAAAACATAATAATAAAGTCTGATAAAGAAACATTTAAAATATTCATCAAGTTTTTTTCATTGTCATTGATGACAATAACAGGAGAACAATTATCTGCTCATCCTTCTGAAAATATGGGAAATGTTTGAACTTCTTATTCCTTTTTCCTGTCTTTTTTTTCTATTAGCACAGATACCCGGAAGATATCGGATATATACCGGTATCATTGCCTGGACATCGATTATTATTGTATTCATCGGCGGGCTTCCTTCTTGGATGGAAGAAAGCAATATCCTTTATCCGGTAATGGCAGCATTGTCTATCCCTTTCCTTATCATTACTATAAAACTTCTTTTAAAAGAAAATAGTGCTGTATTCAGCCTTACAAAGGCTGCAGGCGTTGCTTTTCTCATCTATGCGCCTTTTGCTTTTATTGAAGTAATAGGTAATTACCTGATCTCAATGGTTGTCAGACATACTCATTTTATATTAGATCTTTTTTGCTATCCAGTCACTCTTGTTCTTTGGAATACTTTTCAAAGTGGATTTTTCAGAGTTGAAATAATTCTGGCATGCACAGGTATCCAGGCAATTGCAATAATGATTGGGGTTGCCTCTGCAGTTCCAACAACAACCAGGCAAAAAGTTTTAAGTTTCTTCATGATTACCCCGGTAATCTACATACTCAATCTTTTTCGTAATGCCGGTGTAATTATTACTTATACCAGTCAGTCATTTGAATGGCTTCCGGATATTTCCGGTAATTCTGAGTACGGATACTCCAGTTTTTTCTGGGCGCACAATATCTTTGCAGAAGGAATTGCCTTGATTTTTCTTGTTGCACTGGCATATAGTCTTTTCAGGTTTATTCCATCACTCGGAGATTTTGCTGGAGAACTTGTTTCATCTTACGAAAAAGAGATTAGGAGTATCGTTTATAAAGATACAAAATCCTCTGAAATGCGGAGAGATTAGTACAAACTGCGATAATAAGCACAGATATCCAGATAAAACCTGTAAGGCCTCCCAGGACAAGAACAAGAACAGTTTCAGGCCGGCCAAAAAATCCGATACCCTCAAGGGGGTCATTAATTTTTCCCTCTTTTCGTTCGGTAAATCCAATTTCTGCGTAAGTTACCGGTTTGATAAAGGTATTCATCATAGATCCGATAATTGCAAGTGCTACAATGCCAAAATCCCATACTGGAGAGACATTAAGCCATGTAGAAATTATTGGTATTCCTGATAATCCTATACCTAAAAGTACAATAGTATCTACATATTTATCTGCAATCCAGTCAAAAACTGCACCGAAAGGAGTTTCCCGTCCTGTCATCCTGGCTACAGACCCGTCAACCAGATCAAGAACTGCAGAACTAAATAGTAAAAGGCTGCCAATGAACCATGATTTGAAAAAAAAGGATAATGAGCATATGCACCCTGCCAGAATCGAGAGAACAGTGATTGTGTTGGGTGATAATCCAGCCTTTTTACATTTTTCTGCTATCGGTTCGAGATATTTTATAAATTTATGCCGAAATGCAGTAATATTCATTTTCTGCTCAGGTGTTGATAATAATATGAGATATTTCTACCGATTAAAGAGACTACTCACTATTGTATTGTTATGAAGTTTTCTCTCTTAGTCAGTTAAAAAATGTAAAACTCACAGTACGTATTAGTCCTTTTCAATCAAACACTAAGGTTACATATGTCCGACCATCACAATCGCCCTCATATTACCCTTGTATCTGAAGTGACAATTGATGGAAAGCTCACAGTTACAAGGGGCGCTTCATCAAAGTTACTGATGCAGTTCATGTCTCATGAGGCAGAAGTTCTTTTACATCAGATAAGGGCTGATTCTGATGCAATTATGGTTGGAGCAAATACAATCAGGATAGACAACTCCTTTCTGACCGTAAGACATGTTCCGGGAAAGAACCCTATCCGGGTAATACCTACTTCAAAAGCAGATATTTCACCTGACGCCAATATTCTTTCACCTGATGCTCCTACCATTATTGCTGTATCTTCACTTGCAGATAAAGAAAAATGTTCAGAACTTGTTCAAAAAGGTGCTCACATCGAAATATGTGGAGAACAATCAGTAAATTTGTCTGCTCTTATGAGACTTCTGTATGAAAAATATGCCGTGAAATCCCTGATGATTGAAGGAGGTTCAACCCTGAATGGTTACATGTTCCAGGAAGGACTGATTGATGAACTTGTTCTCATTCATCTGCCTTTCATTGCAGGTGGAGAGGACACCCCTTCTCTTGTCACAGGTCTTCACCCTCGAGATGTTACCGATCTTTTAAAACTGGAACTTATCACACAATACCTGGCCGGTGATAATCTAATAACAAAATGGCGAGTGAAACGAACCAGATAATTATGTCAGGTTATACCATCTTTCTGGGATCTGTCTTCATCATCTCACGGAGAATTGTCGTGGCATAGTGACCTGGAGGAAGGGAGAACCTGGCAAGCAGATCATCATCAATAACTTCACATGCCAGATCTGTTTTCATAAGCATGGGGCGGAATGACCCGGCAAATGTAGTACCAAGAACTGATGAAATATTTTCAAACATCTTTGGAGTAATATCCTGCTCTTCAAGTAAATTTTGAATGTTCACGTCATCAGATCCGTCACCAGGAACATGTGTTCCACCTGGAAGGAGTAATGCAAGGGCACATTTGCCTCTTTTCACCTGTACCTTTGCAGCATGGATAGTCGCTGGTGTTATCTTGTCAGTTCTTCCATCAGGCCATATAAGCCGGTCACCGATTTCTGGTTCAAAGAGTGAATGTCCATCACGAATTCTCTTACTCAGGGCATTATTAAAAATCCAGGACTGAACTGCACTGACATACATAGACCTAAGAGTTCTTGGAAGTTGCAGAATTGCACCAGGGTAATCTACCGGGTTACTGACAAGGTGATGCAGGACAGAACGTTCAAGAGATAGCCTGGGAGGCAGAAGGTGGAGACATTGTGCTGCATCTTCAGTATCCATGTAACAGGCTCTTCCTTCCTGCTCATGTTCTTCCATGCATGAACCGGGTTTACCAATCATAATCCTGACCGCCTCCTGAAAATCACCTTTCAGAATTTCAAATCCAATGAGATGTGTTACCGGGCGCATCACACCAAATCTCTGGTACCCGACATAATTTGGAACACCTTCAGAAATGAATTCCTGAAATTTCTCAAGAGATGAATACAGGCTGGTATCTGAATTGTTCCTGATTCTGATGCTGAATGTATTACCCTGCAGGTCTCCCAGTTTTATAGGATGCTGCTTTGTTCCCAAGCCTGTCAGAATGATGTCTGGTATTGCAAGTTTTGAAATATCTTCCTCTGTTTTTTTATAAATTGAAATATACTGGGTAGTTACAGCCCGTTTATCTTTAGTTCCTGCAAACCCGATTCGCTGATGGCTTATTCCAAGCCCTGAAGCTATTGCTTTTACTGCCCGGTGCTGGTCCCAGTTTCTTTTTTTAAGGGAGCAGATAAGATAGGGGCCTTTTGTATATGTGTGGCTGGCATCTTCAACAACTTCAAAATCTTCTGGTTCTTTTTTTAATGTACCCCCAGTACCTGGATAGCTGGTCAGGTAATACAAGAGGCCGAGTTCCTTATCAATATCCCAGGGGCTTTGAATCATAATAATGAAAGAGATCCAGTAATTTTATCAAGGTCTTCACATTTTGCCGGACCAAGACCCAGGGCCGTAATTGTCCCAGGCGGTATCTCAGTCATGCCCGCGTCCTGTATAAGAGCTGCCGCTATTCCTGCAGATTCAGCAAGGGTTTTAATTTCAAACAAAGTCCTCTGATCAGATGCCTTAAGAACCACCTTTTTCTGTCCTTCATTCATCCATACTTTCTTTAATAAAGGAGGACTTTTTTCGTATGCAACGATTGCCGCATGTCCTGCCTGGGCACATTTCTTACCACAACTCATTTTTACATCATTTCGAATGACAATACATTGTTTATATTTAAAATCAGGTTCTGTTACCATCTGCCTGTAAAAGTAGGAGAGACAAGTACAAAGGTCTGTTCTCCGGTGAGTTGATTGCCGCGTGTGAAGAGTACTATACCAGATTATGCACAGAAAGTTTGAAGTTGTTGTTGTTGGAGGCGGGCCGGCCGGATCAACTGCTGCCCGAATCTGTGCAAAATCCGGTTTAAAAACATTACTTGTAGAGGAACAGGCACACCTGGGATATCCTGTGCAGTGTGCAGGGCTGCTCTCGAATAGTGCTTTTGCTGAATGTGAAGTCTCACAGTCATCTGTCCTTAATACCGTCTCAGGAGCAGATATACAGGCAGGAGATGCAACCTGTTCATTTGATGCCGGTAAAACAATGGCATATGTGGTAGACAGAGGAGCCATGGATCATGAGATGGGAAGAATTGCAGCTGATAATGGTGCATATATCAGGTTGAAGACGATTGCATCAGGCATTTCGCGCACATCAAGAACTCTTCATCTTAAAGGAATAAATGGTCCGGAAGAAATAAACTATTCGATGCTTATTGCCGCTGATGGTCCGCGCAGCTCAATCAGCAGAATGATAGGTATTCCGCGGGCACAATTTTACCTGTCCGGGCTTCAATGTGATGTTAAATACTCAGTTCCTACTGATCATGTTCAGGTATATCCCAACGCTTCCCCGGAATTTTTCGGATGGATAATACCAATACATCCTGAACGGGCGCGTATTGGACTTTGTGGCATAAATAATGTGAAAAAATGTTTTTCTGAATTTATTCAACCTTTTAAAAATCAGACTACCCACCTGGTTAGTGGAACAATACCTCTTGGAACTTTAAAGAGGACATACGATGACCGGATTCTTATTGCAGGTGATGCTGCGGCAATGGCAAAGCCCACCTCCGGAGGTGGGGTATATATGGGCATTTGTGCTGCACGTCATGCCGCACAAGTAGCGATTAACTCAATAGAAAACGATGATTTTAGTTCTGTAGCAATGGCTTCATATGAGTCGGCCTGGAAAAAAGATTTTGGTAATGAAATTATGCGTGGACTGCAGCTTTTTAAAATAAGGCAGAAGATTTCACAAAAAGATATGGAACACCTCATCAGGATCCTGGCACTCCCGGATATGAAAGAAGTTATAACAAAAAAGGGTGATATGGATCGTCCTTCAACTCTAATCAAGGCACTCCTCACCCATCCCAGGATGATTCCTGCTCATTACCTAATTGGTAAAGCCTGGATAAAATCAATGTTATGAATATGCAACCTTGATATCTTTGCTTCTCAATATAAAAGGTATGGCAACAAATGTTCCATCCAGTAGATTTGGCCGTGGATTTATCATAAATATTACCCATTTGAAAGTAAAATTTTCTCTTCCCCCTGATCAGGCCTGGTACGGTGCCCAGGATTATTTTACAGAATTCAAAATCCCTGAAATGTTTAAAGGAACAGAAGTCGAACAACTGGCTGATATGTTAAGACAAAAAGTGGTCTGGCATCAGGCCGGTGGGCCGGTCGACAAAGAGACATATCAGGATGTTAAAAGAATGTTAAACCGGCTGGTTGTTGCAATAGATAAGGAACTTGGTATTCCTGATGCAGATATCGGTAAATATCATGCATAAAGTTAAAACCCCAGTAAACTTCTGATAGTGCTTATAGCCCCCCCGATGGTATCACCATCTTTAAACTGAATATTTGCAAGAGCATCGTAAAGTTCAGCTTTTTCACCCTGATACTCCAACCCTTTCAATAAAGATGAAATTGCATCTTCTTTCTGTCCATAAAATGAGTAAATAAGTCCTTTATAGAGATATCCACGGGCATAATCCGGTTCAAGTTCCAATGCCTTGTTTATATACTTCATCGCCTCCAGATAGTCACCGAGCAGGCCGGTGGTATATCCATATGAAGCAAGTACTTCAGGGTCATTTGGAAGGAAATCCATTGCACGTTTATAAGCATCACGGGCACTTTCTATCCGTTTAATTTTTATTGCTGAATATCCTTTTTTTTTCCAGCCTTCGCCATAATCAGGAGTGATAGCCAGAATTTGATCATACAGATCAATGGTATCCTGGTACCTTTTTATTTTATAATTAATGACAGTAGTCCGTTCCCAGACTCCGGTATACCTGACATTACTTGCGATTGCAACATAATATGAATCCATAGGTTCCATATCCTTGGTAATCTGGGTATTTTTTGCTCCCTGGTAATACCAGAGTTCATTTTTTACCAGTGCATTAAACCCGCCGTCAAACGAGAAGAAAGCTTCTTTCCAGTTACGGTTATGATATTGTGCCTCACCTGAAATAAACCAGGATGGAACACAGGTAAGATCCATGTTTCGCGCAGTTTTGCCCATGGAAAGTGCTCCACCATAATCAGATTTTTTAAGATATGTATATCCTTTATTTGCAAAAATTTCAGGCTTACCTGGTTTTAGGGAAATTGCGCGATCAAATGCAGATTGAGCTTTGTCGTACTCCCCCATGTTATAATAGGTAACACCAAGGTTATTCCATGCTATTGCATAATCCGGATCTATATTAGTCGCTTTTTGAAATGCCTGGATTGCTTCTTTAAACTCACCGGTTCTTGAAAGCGCGACTCCCTGAACATTATATTGGACTGGATCTCCGGAATTTATAGATACAACTTTCTGAAATGCCTCAACTGCTTTATCAGGCTGGTCCAGATATCCCCAGGAACTTCCGATGAGATGCCAGGCAAAACTACATGAAGAGTCCACTTTCAGGCATTGTTCAGCGGCATTAATCGCTTCTGGATATTTTTTTTCATTAAAATAAATGAGTGAGCGAAATTCTAATGCAGTAAGATTATGAGGGTCAAGCGAAAGAACCAGGTCATTCTCCCTAATAAGTTCTTCCATTGTAAAGGTGTCAATCATCTGATTTTCTTCTTCCCCGTTAGTAGGAAAAGAAATAAGTAAGATAATTAATAACACTGGGAGGATTGTTTTCATATTCACCACTCCCATCTGATATGCTGGAAGGTTATGCAATATTGGAACTTGGGATTAAAAAAGTATGTGATAGGCAAATTTTTATGACTTTTTGCTCATGCAGGAATCAATATCTTTTCCAAGACAACCAACAGCATCAGACCTGCATCTCTGGCAATGAGACATCTGCCTCACATATGGCTTACATTTCTCCTGCATTGCAATCTTTTCCTCCATTGTCGGAGGAAGAATGTGGGCAAACTTAGCCTGTGCAATCAGAGGGATGATATTATGGATATAAACTCCCATTTCACTGATTTTTTTAGCAATATCTGGGATATGATGGTCATTTATTCCGGGTATATAAACGGTATTTATCTTAATAAGCATTTTTTTTGTGATTGCCATTTTTATACCTTCCAATTGCCGTGAGACCAGAATTTCTCCCATTTCACGACTGGAATAATAACGCTTTCCATTATAATCGATATACTGGTAAATTTTTGCGGCGATTTCCGGATCTATCGCATTCATTGTTACAGTAATATTGGTAACTCCATATTTTTCAAGAAGATCAATCTTATCAGGAAGGAGAAGTCCATTCGTGCTTACACAAAGAATGAGGTGGGGATATTCTTCATGAACAAGCCGGAAAGTTTCAAAAGTTTCTTCATTGTCAAGAGGATCTCCAGGGCCTGCAATTCCTACTACTTTTATAAAGTGGTATTGTGAAATTATCTCTTTGACTTTTTCAAGTGCTTGCTTTGGTTTTAAAATCTCACTTGTAACACCAGGGCGGCTTTCATTGACGCAATCAAATTTTCGAATACAGTAATTACATTGGACATTACATTTTGGGGCTACAGGAAGGTGGGCTCTTCCAAATGTATGACTTGCTTTTTCACTATAGCATGGGTGTTCCTGAATTTTTCTTATCTGGTCAGGATCCCATTTCACGACCTGACCATCAATATCTGTCTCCCGGTATGATTCTTCAGCCATGAATTACACATTATCTTTTTACCTATTAATACCGGTCGATTATTATTTTTCATCTGAGGAAATTTCAGTATTGATCTGACAAATGCTACATCGAAAACCGGTGTTTACAAGATTTTCCTTACTCCACCTGTTAAGGACATGGATAATGAGTTCTTCTTTTGTAATTTCCATCTCCTTTGCTACCAGGTCCAGAATTTTTCCAATATTTTGTGGAACAGATAATGTGATTTTCTCATCCAATTGAGGGAAATTTTTATTTTTCATAACAGGGCTGTTTTGCCTTTAAATATACATATAACCAGAGGTGAAATAAAAAAATGCCTGCCAGCCTTCAGGCTTGATGAATTATTGACCTGTTGTATTACTAAATAAATATATATGATAACAGAAAAGGTCTACACATGGCTCAGGATATTTTAATTGATATTATCGATACAGATTGGGAAAAAACTGTTGAAAGAAATGAAAAACCTGTTTTTGTAATGTTTTACAGTCCTTCCTGTCCTCATTGTATCAGTATCATGCCGTCAGTGGAAGAACTTACCCGGGACTTTGGGACTGAGGTAATTTTTGTAAAATTGAACCTTCTTCAGTATGACTATATTGGAGAGAGGTATGGTGTCATGTCAACCCCAAGTTTTTTCTTCTTTTGTGGAGGGAGACCAGTTCAAATTCGTGTTGGTGCAGTGTTTCCGCCAATGCTGAAAAAAATGGTTGAAGAGATGGTTACCCGTGGCGAAGAATGCCGTCTTGCGTCATCAGAATGGAAATACGAAATTACCGGATACGGGTAAACTATTCTGTATTTTCTTCCCCTGTCATATCTGGAACAAGTTCGGGAGAGTCAATTATTTCTTTAGTGATCTCCGGAGCCCTTGCAAGGTAAACCAGTTCAAGTACTCCATTTCTGAAAGATCTTATACACGAGGATTCTACTACCGGTGGCAATGGAGCAGAACTCCGGTACCTGGTTTTGCCATCAAATCCAATGATGTGAAGGGTATTTTCCGCTATTGCCACGTTAATATGCTCATCAAACAATCCTCGCATTTCACAGGTTACAATGACCTGGTCATCCCATTCAACTATCTCAATCGGAGGATGTTCAGCGTCATGACCTGGTCCGGACCCGCCAGAAAATGGAAATCCGGGAGGAAGATTCCCGGCCATTATAATATTGACGCCTATCATTCCAGGTCTCATCTGCCCACCAGCAAATGCCTGGGAGAGTATTTTTCGTAATATATCTTCCATATTTTTAAAATCTTCAGGTGAATTATCTTTCATATATATTTCTCCGTCAATTATTGGTTTTTATATCATATCAACTTCCCCTATATGGGTTTTAACAGAGGTAATCTTTCACATATTTTTCATATGTCTGATTTAACAGTCGTACAGATTTCTCATTATAAATTTTCTGTTTTTTTGTTTGAAAATTTTTTAATGGATATTATAAGATCAAAGTTTTATTCCTGCTTTTTCTCCTAATAAAAATATTATATACTATCTTGATCACATTTCTTCTGTATACATTTGCTTAAAAGGTCCTCTACCTCATTTGTCAGTTCTTCAATCCTTGGGAAATTTTTCTCTTCCCAAAAGGTCATATCCCTAAGTTCAGATGCCTTTTTAAAAAGATCCGGAATCAGTTTAATTACAAGGCCAGCTCTTTCTACCTGTTTTAATATTGATGCAGAACGGTAAAGTATATGTTGTTTACTTCTTGGATAAAGAAGGACCCAGGCTCCAAATTCAAATGATTCAAGATTTTTATTATCCAGTGTTCCCTGCATCCCTGACAATATCTCCCTAAGATAATCAGTGGTAATCCTGGGCACAGAGTCAGATTTTTTTGTGTTTGTGAATAGATCATCAAGGAGGTTCATTTTAACTTCCCTTGCAAACGCATTGATATCAGCACCGACAAAATAATGCATGGCATCTGATAAAGAGTCATAATCTATATCGTCATCAAGGAGAGAACCAAGATCTTTTAAATATAACTGTAAAATAGCTTTTCTTCCCTTTTGATCAGGAGGTTTGATGTAGATATGTTTTTCAAGTCTTCCAGGACGCAGAAGGGCAGGATCAAGAAGGTCAGGACGGTTGGTTGCAGCAATAATTACTACTCCTGAAAGATCTTCAACTCCGTCCATTTCGGTAAGAATCTGGGATAATACACTCTCTCCAATCCGTGTTCCACCTCGATCCTGCCCTCGTTTCTGGACAAGGGCATCTATTTCATCAAAAAAGATTATTGATGGCGCCGACTGCCTGGCTTTTCTAAATGCTTCCCGTACCTGTTTTTCAGATTCACCAACCCATTTGGAAAGAAGTTCAGGACCTTTCACAGATATAAAATTCATCCGGGATTTTGCTGCAACAGCTTTAGCCAGAAGAGTTTTTCCAGTCCCAGGCGGACCAAAGAGAAGAATTCCTTTTGGCGGTATTATTTTAAGTTTTTCAAATGCATCCCGTCTGTGAATAGGCCATTCAATTATCTTCTCAATCTCATGTTTCTCAGCATCAAGTCCTTCTACCATATCCCAGGGAACTTCAGGGATTTCAATATATAGTTCCCGCATGGCGGAAGGTTCAATTCCTTTCCTTGATTCCTGAAAATCATGGCTGGTAATCATTAATGAGTCGATAAGTTCAGCAGGGACTTCTTCATCCTCTCTCATCCGACCCATTATTCCTCGTAATGCATGCATTGCTGCTTCTTTACAATGTAATGCGATATCAGCACCGACAAAACCATAGCTGGTTTCTGCATAGGACTCAAGATCTACATCATCTGCAAGAGGCATAGTCCTGGTATGAACATGATAAATTTCAAGTCTTCCTGCCTTGTCAGGGATACCAATTTCGATCTCACGGTCAAATCGCCCTCCACGGCGAAGAGCAGGATCAATAGAGTCGGGCATATTGGTCGCCGCGATAACAACAACCTGACCTCGGGAGGTAAGTCCATCCATCATGGTAAGAATCTGGGCAGTTACTCTCCGTTCAACCTCACCTGTTGCATCCTGGCGTTTAGTAGCAATTGAATCTATTTCATCGATAAAAATAATAGATGGAGCTTTATGCCTGGCTTCTTCAAATATCTCCCTGATCTTCTTTTCTGAATCTCCATAGTACTTACTCATCACCTCAGGGCCTGACAATGGAATAAAATGTGCATCCACTTCACTTGCAACTGCTCTTGCAAGAAGTGTCTTTCCGGTTCCGGGAGGGCCGTACAGTAAAACCCCTTTAGGTGAGTCAACACCAAGGCGCTCAAAAATTCTTGGATAACGAAGAGGTATCTCCACCATCTCCCTTATCAGACTTATTTCTCTGGAAAGACCTCCGATGTCTTCATATTGGATGGATAATTCTTCACTTTTCTTCTCCTCAGTCCGGTACGGGGTATCCTTGAGAATTACTTCGGTAGTAAAGGTGACAACTCCTGCACCACGTGGTACAATACCCGAAACTACAAATGTAACAGTGTTTCCTATGAGATCAATCCTGACCGTCTGACCTTCAATAACCGGTCTTCCCCTAAGTTTTTTTGCAAGGAGAACTTCGGGGTTGTTAAGTGAGATGCTGGTTACCGGTTGAAGAATTACTTTTTGCACATCATGGACTGCCATTCTTCTGACAATAAC
>JAQVIE010000249.1 GCA_028695895.1 Methanospirillum sp.
AAAAATTATCTCAAACCTGACTCCGGACCCTGCTTTTCCTGTCTCCTTAATATCAATTCCAGAATAATTTAAAATGTCTTTTGAGAATGTAAGACCTAATCCAGAATTTTTTCCAAACCCTGGCAAAAATATTTTGGTTTTTTCCTCCTGAATGATTCCTTTGCCATTATCTTCCATAATCAGAATGAATGAATTATTCTCAATATTTGATTTAAATTTGATTAAGCTTGCATATTCTCCATGCCGGATACTGTTTTCGGCAATATTGTATAAGACTTTATACATGAGAGGATCTGCAAGGATTTCAACTGATTTTATATCAGCAGTTATCTGAATTGAATTACCCATCTCCTGAATGAGCTGTCCTATAAGATTGTTTAACGATTGCCATAGCGGCTTTGTTGATTCTTTTTCATGGTACATTCCGGTAATTCGTATATGACCTGCAATCCTGTCAGCAAGATTCTGACAGGCCTGGATATCCCAGGTTAGGGAGGGATCCAGAGGTTTTGCTTTATCTTCTGCAATGTTTAAATAGCCATTCATTGCAGTCAGAAGGTTAAGGATATCATGCCTTGTAATCCTGGTCATGAGAGCCAGTTTTTCCTGTGCCTGCACAAGTGCCCTCTCTGACACTTTTCTATCGGTGATATCCCTGATAATAAATACAAGACCAACCATTTTTCCATCAGGATCACGGACATCTGATGCGGATATGCTGACCGGTACTGGTCCGGACTCTCCACTGAACAGAATTTCCTCGTCTGATACTGATCCATTCTGTTCAATCTTTTGTATTATCCGTGAAAAATCAGACTCTTCAATAAATTTTCTGATATGAGAATTATCCTTTTTTCCTTTATCACTTCCCATCATATGTAAACCAGATGGATTTATTGTAATAATCTTTCCATCACAGGTAGTAAGGATAAGAGCGTCAGGAATTGTTCCAATAATTGTATCTGCAGCAGTCCTTGGCGATACAATAAAAAGACCGTACCTTAATATTGCAATACTGATACAGATGGCAAACCCAAGATAACCAATGGCTACTGCAACAGAAAGTCCATTAGAGATGTTTGAGAAGAAAATAATTCCAATAAGCCCTGCCCCTGATGGAAAACTGATGCCCATCAGGACCAGAAGGGCTTGTTTTCTAACTTTTTCGTCTTTTTCAGGTGTTTTATAATATGACCAGATACAGGTGATAATCGAGGTGAATGCAATTGTAAATGCATAAATAATTTCAGGAATATAAAGCAGGTGAGAAGGTTCAGGGGTGGAATCAAACCCATATCCTTCAATGAAGGTAAACTGGTATGTCCATGCATGAGCTACATCATAGATTAAAAAAACAAGTGCAGGAATATAAAATAAGGTAAAAATGATAGGGAAATATTTCTTCTTACCAAGCGGATGGTGGGTAAATACCAGGACAAAATGGATAGAAACAGGGATGGTAATAACCCATACAGATCCGATTATGTTCCAGACAAATGCAAAAGAAACATCATTTGCCTGCCTAAGCATGAACTCAAAAAATGCCCAGAAAGATCCGGCAGTACAGAGAAAGAGAAATAACTGGTTTTCACGGTTTTTCGGATTTCGTGCGAAAACAAAAACTCCAAGACCAAAGGTAATTGATGCAGAGATCAGGCATAATATGGCGATGACCGGGATATAATATGTCATTATTTAAGATCTCTCCTTCCCCATGCCTCCCTCATCTATCCTTAATTATCTCTCTCATCATCTATATGATGTATCTGGTAATGATCCTGTCTATTTCCAGTCCTTTTTCATTGCTTTTACCCGTCTCATCCACCGGTTTTTAGATTGCGTCCACATTTTTAGTTCACTGATGAGTTCACTTTTTTCCAGCATATTTAGCATCCGGGTGTTGCCTTCTGTCAACCCATATAGAATCAATATAATGCATGATTATTTAAACTTTCATTCATTATACATTACTAATGTCCTGTATCGATAGACTTTATCTTCAACAGAGAGAAATGCAAAATAAAGTTCAAATCCCTTACATTTACCGCATAATCTCACACCTCGAAGATACAGGAAACCTGATAACAGTCATTACCGGTCCAAGAAGAGCGGGAAAATCTACTGCCGCCCTCTGTCAAATTATAAAGGGAATTCCTGCAGCATATATCAACTTTGATGATGAAGAACTCGCATCTGTCACTGATTTCCTCACCCTTGAATCAGCATTACGCCAGGTATATGGAAATTATAAAATACTGATGATGGATGAGATTCAAAATCTTCCTAAATGGGAATTGATCGTAAACAGGCTGCAAAGACAGGGGGTGCGGCTCGTGATTACAGGCAGCAATGCACATCTCTTAAGCAGTGAACTCGCAACTCATCTTACAGGCAGGTATTTTCCTATCTGGATACTACCATTCTCATTTAGTGAATTTTTGGCCACAAAGACAAATTCAAACCTTATTTCATCTGAATATCCGGAATTTCTCCATCAATATATAAATACAGGCGGATATCCTGAGATAATCCTTGGAAAAGTTGATAGAAATTCATATCTAAATACACTCATCCAGGCGGTGCTTTTTAAAGATATTGTAAGAAGATATCATATCAGGTCTCCTCAGGCGATAGAAGATTTGTCTCTTTACCTGATATCAAACCCTGCATCAGAATACTCGTATGCAAATCTTGGTGACCTGATAAAGATTAGTACTAATACTGTGAAGAAATATCTTCAGTATCTCCACCAGAGTTTTCTTTTCTTTAGTATTCCACGATTCTCATGGAAGGCCAGGGAACAGATCAGTTCCAACAAAAAGATCTATTTAATTGATACAGGTTTTTATTCTGCGAGATCCATAAGGCATTCATTACAGATCGGAAAGATGTATGAAAATCTCACAGCAATTCATTTCTATCGGCATGAATTATCTGGTATGTGCAGGCTTTCATACTGGAAGAATCAGCAGGGTGAAGAGGTTGATTTTGTCATTCAGTCAGGTCCGGATATAAAATTCCTGATTCAGGTTTCTTTTGATATATCAAAAACAAAGACATTTAAGAGAGAGATCAGGGCTCTTCTTAAGGCTTCC
>JAQVIE010000250.1 GCA_028695895.1 Methanospirillum sp.
TATTTCCTGCCAGTGCCAGTACATCTCCGTACTGTTCGTAAAGGATGCCAGACTCTGGATTTGATGCCAGAACTTCATGGAATAATGCAAGTGCCTCATCCCTTTTTCCTGCCTTGACAAGGGTAATTGCCTTTCCTCTCCTGGCAAGGTCAGGATCTGACTCATTTATCACGACAGAATTCCACACATCCAGGGCATCCTGGTACCGTCCAAGCTTCTCATAGATCTCGGCCTGCCTGCTTAACAGAGCCAGGTTTGTCGGATCTGCGGCGATAGCAAGTTCAAGGGACTTAAGGGCAGTCTCCGAATCACCGGTTGTGACAAGGTTTTTGCTTTTTCCTGCCAGTGCCATGCTGTTTCTCGGGTCCAGCTGAAGGGCTGCTTCATATGCACTGTCAGCCTCTATAAGCTGACCAAGACCTGAAAGACTATTTCCTTTTCCGACCCATGCGGTTGTATAAAGGGGACTCATTGAACAGGCGATCTCGAAAACACCAAGTGCTTCCTTGAACCTTGCAAGATTATTAAGTGCTGTTCCTTTTCCTATCCATGCCCCTGAACTCATCCGGTTTAATGCAATTGCCTGCTCATATGCAGCCAGTGCTTCGTCGTACCGTTTCTCCAGCATGAGAACATCACCAATATTCTTCCAGAGTGATGAGTCAGTCTTGTTCAGCCTGAGTGCCATCTGGAAAGCACGGACTGCATTGTCGTACTGTTTTAATTTCGTGTATACCTGACCAAGAGAGGTTAATGCTTTCAGGTCAGTCGGGTCAAGGTTGAGGGCTGCCTTATATGCATCAATTGCGTCCTCATATCTTTCCAGGTCTGCAAGAGCCATTCCCTTATTGGTATATGCGATAGCATCTTTCGGATTATATGCAAGAGCCATCTCGTAACTTTTCAGGGCATCTTCCAGATTCCCCAGGTTATACTGGGCATTTCCCTTGTTGTACCATGCCTTGCTGTCCTTGCTGTCCTTTTGCAGGGCTATTTCATAGGCTGATACGGCTTCTTTATAGTTTCCCTGGTTATAATGTGCATTTCCTTTTGCAAACCAGGTTTCTTCATTATTCTGGTCTATCTGAATGGCTGCATCATATGCCCTGATGGCATCCTCATAATGTTGCTGATCAGACAGAACATTGGCCTTTGCCATCCAGGCCAGAACATCATAAGGGTCAAGCTGGATCGCCACGTCATATGCTGCATATGCTTCATTCAACAGATTTTTGCTGTAAAGTGCATTTCCCTTGTTATACCAGTAATCAGAGTTCCGTGGATCAAGCCCGATAGCCACTTCATATGAAGCGATTGCCTCATCCACCTGTCCGACCTTGAAAAGAGAGACACCTTTATTGTACCATGCCGCAGCATTGGATGGTTCCAGTTCAATTGCCCGCTCAAAGGAGACTATAGCTTCCTCGTACATCCCCTGCCCGTAATAAACATTCCCGTCTGATATCAGGTCATCTGACTGGCTGGCAGGAACAGGCACAATAAACAGCAGAGTTACCAGTAAGATAAAAACCGGGACCTGACGTGGAATGGTCATGTATGCGAAATTGCTCCTTCTGTTTCTAAATAGTTTCGTGCAGAGTCTTGTAAGGCTCTCGCTTCTGCCCTCCTTATCCGCACAAGTGGACTGCTCTTTTGCAGGAATTCACTTATGAATGGTTCAAATCCATGCTGCCAGCATTCAATCCCTGAATGAACAATGAAATTGTCTTTCATGGAATGTTTAACATGTTTACCAAGGGAAGTTGCCAATACCTCCGGTGAAGAGAGCAGATCAATGGCATGTCTGTACCGTCTTGGAAGTTCCACCCCGTACCTGCCGTCACGGATATAAGGGCCTGCAAAAATGGTATCTGAATGGATATATTTTTCAATAAACTTTGTTGCATTCACGTGGGTGGTAACGGGCGGGCCGGTATGGTACCTGATCGCCGGAAGGGTGTTAACAAGGAGTTCAAAAAGCATCATACTCCTGTCTTCAAGCATCCATGTATCTGTCCGTGCAATCACGAACTCATGCCTTTTCAGGAGATCTGACAGGGCATACAGACTTTTTCTTAATTGCGGAACCACTATGTCCTCGATATAGGGAGGAGTTTTTATTGTTATCGCCAGAAATGCTGATTCTCTCCCTTTTAACAGGGCACTGACCTGTTCTTTTGTGAGGATGCAGATAGGCGGCCGGTAAAAAAACCACTTTGAAGGTGATTTCTGGTATCCCAGGCAGAGTTCAATAAACTCCAGGAGTTTTGTCTCTGATACAGATGCCGAAACATTCCTGCATGGATCTACCGGATCGATGACAACTAATGGTTCATTAAACCATTTTGCTGCATGTTGTCTGATATCAATAAACATGCCTGGTTTCCACCTGGCAGCAGCCTCAATCAGGGAGTGAAAACCTCCATAGTGGAGGATTAGGAGTTCACACAGGTATCCGGCAAATCCTTCTGTCATCTGGTCAGATCCATATATGCCTCCTGCCTTTACGAACTGCTTTAAAAGGAGGACATCATCAGTATAATCCCCGATTCTGGCAGAGATGTACTTGTTATGAAATGGTGTCCGGTCTACTGCACTCTGTATCCCGCCAGCTTCTTCTATCTTGTAACAGGGAACAAGGTCAATATCAAGATCATCAATTCTGGCATTCAGGTACGGGTGTTCCGCATACTTCTCCCTGATATTTTCCGTATATTTCTTTGCAATAATCCATGCAAGAGCAAGACCCTCGCGTTCAAGATCCTCGCGTGGCAGATTCCTGTCAAAAAGCATGAAGACATCAAGGTCCCGGTCACCATGCACACATGTTTTCCTGGCAACAGAGCCTACCATCATGCCTTCTGCCCGGCCTGAAGCATGAATATCTGCTATTAACTGGTCGGCAAGTGAATACATCCGGTCAAGTTCCTCCTTGCGAGGTCTGATATCTTCCAGAACTACCTCTTCCAGTGCAGTGAATGTCATAAATTTTCCTTAAGGGGGATGTGAAGAATATCTGTGTATATAGGCCCGTCAGGGGTCAGTTCGCTCTTTTTTAAAATAAACTCATTTA
>JAQVIE010000251.1 GCA_028695895.1 Methanospirillum sp.
GCGAGGGACGGTTTCCCCCTTGACAATATAAATGTTGATAACAATCCTTCATCCTCTCATACATTGCATTTGCAGTTGCCATGGTTGGCAGCCCAATAAAAATCCCCTCACCATGTCCATCAGCCATTAAACGGTGAGCCAAAGTGACAGCTGCTTCTGTTTTACCACCCCCGGTCGATTCTTCAATGATAAACAGGTGAGGACCAGTTCCCAATCCAAGGATGCTTACCTCCTCCTGAAGCGGACTTGGAACTCTTTCTCCCGCAAAAAACCCAGGAAACAGTGACCTGATGCCAGTCAAAGGACTTACCAGATAATCAGATAATCCACAAACAGGTAAAGCACACTCAGCAATATCTACAGTTTTTTTCCAGTAAACATCAAGAGGTATCATCTCATTATGGAACGGGAAAAAGCCGGAAGAACCAATCCAGTCGGAGATAATCACAAGGCCTGCAATCAACCATGAAATATAAGCAGAGACAGATTCATCATTTTGAATCGGAATTGATGAATTGAGATCACTAAGAAATAAACTTGCAGATTTTTGTAAAAATTCCGACGCAGCAGAGATGTCATCATCAGTACAAACCAGGTGAAGAGGAGTATAATTAATTTTGCCCATATCTGGGGGCATTCCATGATGCCCTAATGAGGCATTCAGACAAAAATTGTATCCAAAATAAAATTCGTACAAGTCGCCCTCACAGAGTCTGTCAGTCAGATCAAGATCAGATCTCTCTATAATATTTTCAAAAATTTTGACACCTAAATTGCTATGATGGAGTTGATTACATAGTCCAGGTTCTCTCCCATGTATTTGAAGGAAAAGATCTCTCACCATCCCCTGAAAACTCTCGGAAAACTTTCCAAGATCATGAATTGCAAGTAAAAAACTGATAAAAGGAATAACCTGATCCTGTTCAATATTAAGGGCAGAGGATATCCTGCTTACCAGAATTGGGTGATGATATAAAAACCTGTTACCAACCGCTGCAACATCCAGGGAATGATAAACAAGGAGATGATAGTTGGGTTCACCATCTTTTCTGGTTTTTCCCCAGTACTGATACATATGATCTGCCCCTTGCATAAGTATCATGATCGTCTTTACAATTATAGTGATGACCGGTTGAACAAACACAATCCAATATTCTGGATACCCTTATCCGATCCCTATCCCTGTAATAATCGATTATTTTTACCCAAGGTTATCTGGAAATTCATTCATGCACCATGTCTGAAGATGCAGGAGGAGATAGTCTCTGACCTTCGTGACATGAAAAAAGAATCAAAAAAACACCGCAAAACATTAGAAAGGGTTATAGAGGCGATTCATACCCAGGGGGTTGGATAATGCAGGAAGAAAAACCAGAGTTTCCAGTGATTCTTGCAAATCTTGTTTCAGGTATGGTTGCATTATTATTCTCTTCAGGTTATATGATAAACTCTATATTGCTATATATCTTAATGAAAAAAATATTCCATATTTTATGATCAGATGTTAATTATTTCATGAAGGAAGAAGAATCTCATTACCATGGCAGTTAATATTGGTCGTTCCGCCGGGTCTACACTCAGGGAACAATTCCTGGCATTAAAAGTAATGACAGGCAATATCAGGTCCCAGGAACAGTTTCTCATGATGGTGGAAAGAGAGCATATCATCCCTGACATGGCCCGCCGCCTTTCAAAAGAAGCTATTTCTGATGATTTAATCTCTAACAAACGAGTTTTCCTGGATTTTTTATATAATATGCTTGCAAGGACCGGCCCTAATGAACCTGTTCTGGATATTGAATTTCATTATATAATCATTGAAAAAGGATTTTTCGAGGTAGATAAAAGCATCCTCTGGATGGAAGAGAATGAAATTGCAATTCCGTTTGAGATAGGAGATAAATTTGGAAAAACCATCGTTGGTGAAGAAGCAGTAGATGCAGTCAAAAAAATCACTGCGTTTTATAAGGCAGCAGAGACAAGGTTTGACCGTGAGCACTTTGGAAACCTGGACCGTTGCTCACTCCTTGTCCTGGAAGAGCATTTCCCTCAGTCATCCTGGCATATAAGGATGAGACTGCCGGCAAAGATACTGAATGATTACCCTATCAGCATATGAGCATTTTTCTTTTCATCCTGCCTGGGATATGAGATATTTTTAATCTCTCCAAGATTTTTTAACACATTGTCAGCCCTTGTTACGATCTGATGTAACCGGTATGTCTCTTCAGGTGATGCAAGAAATCTGATCTCCTTTACTATATCAATTACTTCTTCAAGAAGGTCTCCTGATGAATCTGCCAGGCCTGGTGTGGTCCCTGTACTGGTTTCACCAGGCAGAATTATTGCAACAATGAAGTGGAGCACTCCTTTTTCCATAATCGGAAGCATGTCAACCCTGTATCGTCGGAGTGATCCTTTCATCTGTATCGGCCCGGTCATAGAAAATCCATTTCCCTCTTTGAACCTGTCCTTCCCGGAAACCCATATTTTTTTACATAATTCAGGGAGATCATTTACAACTGATGCGGTCAGTTCATGGGTTCCTGGTATATTCCGGTAAAAATTTCTGAATGCGACATTTGTGAATACTACCGCTCCATTCACTGTCAGGAGAATAACCGGGTGAGGAATAGCCTGAACTGCAAGAATTCCAAGGCGGAGATCCTGTGTTTTTTCTTCTACTCTCCTCTCCGGAACCTTTTCTGGTTCTTCAGGTTCGTTTCTTACAGCTGTAGCGCGATAGAGTTTATGTTTATGTGCTACCATCTCAATATTACTGTAGAGTTCACGCTCCTTGAATGGCTTGATCAGGTATCCGAATGGTCCTGACTCAACCGCCCTTTTTATTGTGTTTTCATCTGAATGGGCAGTAAGGTAAATGCTTGGGATATTATATTGCTGATAGATCTGTTTTGCTGTTTCAATCCCATCCATTTCTCCCTGGATACGGACATCCATGAGTACCAGGTCCGGGCGTTTCTCCCTGGCGATATCAATGGCTTCCTTCCCGTCAAAGGCACTGCCAACCACTTCATACCCCAATTCTTTCA
>JAQVIE010000252.1 GCA_028695895.1 Methanospirillum sp.
GCTCGGGCTTGCAAGAATAAGGTTCCCTTCTGTATCACTCCGGTAATATCCGTCCTGGATATTTTCTATAACACTACGGTAAACCTCTTCACTTTTCCTTAATTTATCTTCATTCTCTTTCTGCATGGTTATATCACGGATGGATTCAATTGCTCCAATTACTTCTCCGTATTCATTATAGAGAGGTGTTGCAATCCCCCAGGCAATCATAGGTATTCCCTTATGTTTGGGATAAATGGTTTCTGCAGAGAGTTTGTTCCCATCCCTGATAATATTATTATACCTCTCTTCAATATTGGAAAGTCCGGACAGGATGTAGTCGATAAGAATTGGTATACGTTTTCCGTAAAACGGGATGGCATATTCATAATTTCCTTTTCCTACCATGCTTGAAGCAGGGCATCCGGTCATCTCTTCTATTGCTTTATTCCAGGTCAGTATTACTCCTGCAGAATCTATGGAAAAAGTTGCATCAGGAAGGAAATTTATTATATCAAATAACCTTTGTTCGCTTTTTGCAAGAGCCTGTCTGCTCTCTGAAAGTTCCATAAAATTTGCTTTTAGTTCCTCTTCCGATGCTGCAAGTTCCTCGTAAGCAGCCTGTAACTCTTCATGGTTTTTATTCAAAAGTAGTTCTGCCTGATACCGGGCTGCTCCCTGTCTTATCTTCAGGGCAAGTTCAGCAAACTGAGCTTTTACATCCCCCCCTTTTTGCAGGTAAAAATCTGCCCCGCAATTAATGGCTTCGATGACAATTTCTTCCCTTCCTCGACCTGTAAAAAGGATAAATGGACGATTATCAGGGATGGACCGAAATTCTTTTAGAAAATCGATTCCGTTTTTAATTGGCATCTGGTAATCAGAGACAATTACATCAACAGGTATTTCCTGTAGTATTTTATATCCTTCATCAACCGTTTTGGCAGTATATATTTTAAAATCCTGTGTCTTCTCAAGAAACAGTTTAGTAATGTCAAGTAATTCAGGTTCATCATCAACATATAAAACTGAAATCATATGTAATCCGGATTAAGAGTACATTGATTCTTGAACTTATCAAATTATTTGAACCGATTTTAATAACGGTGCCATTCTCTATATAAAATCCTGTGGTTGATAATATTAAACTGGATTTATATAACTTATTTTTTATCTGAACTGGTACAAGTAGATATTATAATGGATATATTCAATTTATTCAGATTTTTTTCTGCATTCGATTATTTTCTCTTTATTTAAGGATAAGATAACCCTGGAATAATATTCACAAATTGGTAATGTATTAGGATGTTTGCGATACTTATATATAGAATTGCAAATCAATAACAATGGATTATAATTATGAACTTTAACAACTTCACCCTCAAATCTCAGGAATCCATTCAGAAAGCAATGGATATCGCATCTGGAAAACAAAACCAGGCGATTGAACCGGTTCACATCCTTAAAGGGATGCTCATTGTAGATGAGAATGTTATTCCATACCTGCTTAAAAAACTCAATGTTAATCTGGAGCGGTTAAACCAGCTTCTGGACAGGAACATTGAGGGGCTGCCAAAAACTACCGGAGGGGAGACTTATCTCTCAACCGATGCTTCAAAAGCAATGCAGAAAGCAAGTACTTATGCCCAGGAATTTAAGGATGACTTTGTCTCAATTGAACACCTTCTCCTTGGTATTTTATCAGTAAATGATTCAACTTCAAGGCTTTTGAAGGAAAGTGGGGTATCTGAAAAAGATCTGAAGGCTGCAATCCGAATCCTGCGAAAGGGTTCATCTGTAACAAGCCAGACTGCAGAAGAGACATATAATGCATTAAATCAGTTTTCTCGCAATCTGAATGAACTTGCGTCCTCAGGAAAACTGGATCCTGTTATTGGGAGAGATGATGAGATAAGGAGAGTTTTGCAGATTCTTTCAAGGAGAACCAAAAACAATCCGATTCTTATCGGTGAACCAGGTGTTGGAAAGACTGCTATTGCTGAAGGTCTTGCTCATCGGATAATTGATGGAGATGTGCCGGATAACCTGAAAACCAAGCAGCTTTTCTCACTTGACATGGGCGCTCTTATTGCCGGAGCGAAATATAAGGGAGAATTTGAAGAAAGACTCAAGAGTGTGATAAAGGAAGTTGTCTCTTCAGACGGAGAAATAATCCTGTTCATTGATGAGATTCACACTCTGGTAGGGGCAGGGGCAAGTGAAGGGGCAATGGATGCTGCCAATATCTTAAAACCTGCTCTCTCCAGGGGTGAACTGCATGTTATCGGTGCAACCACCTTAAAAGAGTTCCAGAAGTACTTTGAGAGGGATAAAGCACTTGAGCGAAGATTCCAGCCGGTGATGGTTAATGAGCCTGACACTCTTGATGCAATATCCATCCTCAGGGGGATAAAAGAAAAATACGAGACACATCACCATGTCAGGATTAAGGATGAAGCAATTATATCTGCAGTAGAGCTGTCACAGAGATATATCTCTGACCGGTTCCTTCCTGACAAGGCGATTGACCTGATAGATGAAGCGGCTGCAAAGCTCAGGCTTGAGATCAACTCTGTTCCTGAAGAACTTGAGATAATAGAGAGGAGAATCCGTCAGCTGGAGATTGAACGTGAGGCTATAAAGCGTGAAAAGGACGAGGAAAAGCTTGATTTCCTGAACAAGGAGATTGGAAACCTGATAGAGGAAAGGAACCGGCTCAAGGTTAAATGGCAGTCTGAAAAGGAGATAGTAGAGCAGATTCAGCTCTCGAAGAATGAAATAGAGGATCTCAAGTTTGAGGCTGACAGTGCAAACCGGACCGGGGATTTAGGAAAAGTTGCCGAGATAAGGTATGGCAAAATCCCTGAGAAAGAAAAGAACATCGAGGAGCTTAAAGGAAAACTGATCGATCTTCAGAAAGATTCTGCCATGGTAAATGAAGAGGTTGATTCTGAAGAGATAGCTGAGGTCGTATCCAGGTGGACAGGGATTCCTGTCAGCAGAATGCTCCAGAGCGAGAAACAAAAACTCCTCACCCTGGAATCA
>JAQVIE010000253.1 GCA_028695895.1 Methanospirillum sp.
GATCCTTTCATTCCTGCCAGGTTTAACAGGAAAGTTGTCATATCCCCTGCAGGCAGGTCATCTTCAATTAACCGGTCAATATCACTGTCGGTAAAATAAATCATCCTTCTTTGTTTAACTTTCCAGCTGCATTAAGATTATCTATAGTAATTATGTATGAAAACCTGATCTCTTTTTAAATTGCTAAATTTATACATCAGTCAGAGAGTTTTATGAGAAGGAATCAGGTTGCATAATACTTCGCATAAATAAACTGTGCCGCGAAATCCTACAAACGGGGTGTAATCGAAAATTTTTACAACTCCACTGTTCGGATTAGATATCTGAAACCTGTTTTTAATTCCCAGACGTTCAGAAATCCTCAATATTGTATCATCCCCTAAAACCAGGTCAGGTTTTATCTCTGTCAACATTTGTTCAATCACATCTTCATCAGGATTGATTACCATATCCACTGATGAATCATACCCTGCATAATTATTTCCTTTCAGCTCATGGTTAACGATAGATATCACAGGTTTTATTCCGATTTCCTGTAATAATGACCTGATTCCAAGAACCAGATCATAGTTACCACTGATTATAGCTTTTGGACCATCATGCATTATTCTTCCCTTAACATGGGATAATGCAGCTTTACAGGAGAATATCTCTTCTTCTAGGTTATTTATTGTCGGAACAACTCCTGTCTTTTCCTTAATCAGTTCCACGAAATCAAGGGTTTTTAAAAGCCCATAGGGCCTTGCAAAGATGTATTCCTGATTGAACTTTTGTTTTAAAATACCGGCTCCATCAATACCTTCAGAACGGATTACAATATTTATCATTGCAGAAGAAGCGGTTCTAATCTTTTCAATCGAACTTCCAGAAGAAAAAACAGCATGGCATTCCATTCCAAAAATTTTTCGCATTATTCGTTTTATCTCTTCAACATCAGCAGAGAAGTTGTAACAATCCGGCTGAGATCCGATGATGTTATAGGTTCCTTTTTCACTTTCTGCCTCTGTTACTATCTCATTGCAAAGAAGAGAGAGTGTATTTCGAATACCAGTTGTATGATCTCCCTTAAATCCCCCATTATCCACTAAAATAAGTTTTGCATTAATATCGTCCTTGATCTCTTCACAAATACCAGATACATCTGTCCCTGATACTGCTGCAAGAGATGATGAAAGGATGAATATCTCTTTTGGCCTTTGTATTTTATCTATTTCAATGAGAGCTGCACGAATTCTATTAATATCTCCAAAAACGATATCATCTTCAGTAACATGGGTTGTGAAGATATCTGCATTTACCTCAGCATTGAGGTTGTTAAATCCGCTTTTTGCAAAAGAGGTATTGCCAGAAGGCCCGAATTCCAGGATACATGAATCATGTATGCCACATAATGTCCATAATGCCCCCATCCTGTCGGAGGGAGGGGGAAAATATCTGTAAAATTTCATATCTGTCTTTTTTCAAAGTTAATTGAAAGTCTGTTCAAAATTTTTAAAGGAATTTCAAAACCTCTTCCTTTCAGTTCTTTGTTTAATGTTATGATTCCAGGTTCATTTTTTGTATTATGGCCGTGAAAATCGCCGGAGAAATATATATCCGGTTTTTCTGATTGAAATACGGCATCAAGAGGAGCTTTGTTAATTGCCCGGCAGATTTTCGGATTATGTCCAAATGAGAGAATTTCTTTGACGTATTTATCATCATGTCCCTTTAGTCCCAATGTCTGTAACCAAAGTGGTTTCATGCCGATTTTGCACAAAAACGAAGCAATTTCATAAGAAAACATGGGAGGCATTGAGATGATGAAGGATTTGTTTTCAGATAACGGCTTTATTTTTGCCATTTTTGTAAGAACTGTGTTGAATAATTCATCAATTTCAGCAAGAATGTCAATCTTTAAAATCCGTTGTAAATCCAGGTAAGAACCTCTTATTCTATATGGATCTGAAAAAGAGTCAAAGTACACATATTCAATTCCAAATTTTTCTTTCATACACTTAGCAATTTTAAGTGCTGAATAATGTGTTACAATATTTAGCTCTGCAGATGTTGCAAAACGTATTGTCTGGATTGTGCATTTATCCGGAATTCTCGTATTAATTGATATTCCATTTCTTTTTAAGATGGCAGCAAGCTCTGATTGCTCAAATCCATCCTGTCTTGGTCCAAGTATGTTTACCGTACCATCAATCCTTTCATGCCTTTCCATGAGGAAAACAAGGGCTTTTAATCCTTCTTCAAGTCCGATGGTCGGAGTGTCTATCTGATAATGATTTGTTTTAACCAATAATACGATAAAACTCTTATCCCTGTTTATTTCATCGATTATTGACGAGATCTCTTCACCAATTAATTCCACGACACATGTTGTAATAATTACAAGTGCATCAAATTCATTGAGTTTTTTAACTTTTTCAACTGCAGACAACAGCCCTTTTGAAAAACCAAATGTAATGTCATGTTTATCAAGAACAAGCGAAAAAAAGTTATTTTTATCATAAAAGCCTTCTCTGCACCTTGAGTAATATGTGCATTCTTCTGTTCCAATTATCAGTACTGCAAGTCTATCTATTGAAGCAAACAGATTTGTTGCTGTGTAAAGCGGACAATGAAACCCTGGATAAACTGCCCTGGTTATATGTCGCACATCCTTGTCCTTTTTTATCTGGTCAAGACATTTTATCCTGGAATAATCATATATGTCAGATGCTGTCATGTTCCATTATTTTTTTTGCAAGAAGTTTGTAGGTTTTTGCCAGTTCACTATCAGGAAAAGCCTGGATAACAGTCATGCCCATTTTTTCACTCTCCTGTACCAGGTTATCTCTTGGAATATAATGAAAAATATCTGTTTCCATCTCTTTTGCAGCATTTTTTACTGTTTCTATCTCATTATCCAGGTTTCTTGCATTAAGAATCAATCCTTTAAGTTCTGCATATCCCCGTGACTTTAATTGTTTAACTGCTGAGGAAATGTTATTTGCCGCATAAAGACTCATCATCTCTCCGGATGTCACAATATAGAC
>JAQVIE010000254.1 GCA_028695895.1 Methanospirillum sp.
TTTACTTACAAAGTGCCTGGTGATCAGATAATTTTAAAAAACACCAGCCTGTCAGACTGAATAGTTCATATATATTCAATTAAACTGGTTCGGAATTTTTCTATCTCATCCATTATTTCAAAAATGATTTCATCATAATTTTCATGCCGGGATTTAATTATTATCAGTCTCTTTACCGGCCATTTTGCTGTAACCGCGTCAAGAAAAGGCTTTCTTACGGTCCATATCATCGGAGGATGTGGCCGGTTCATGATAAGATCAATACTCTGACACCACACATTCCCGTTTATCTCAAACCTCCCTACTTCATCGATAACAAGAAGATCTACCTGACCTGGGAGAAATGGCTGGGCTAAGATATTCTTTCCAAATGCAAGGCCTGATTTTCTGAAAAAAAATCGGCCAAATTGTTCACAGTTTTCTGCAGGAATTACTGAACAAAGCTCTGCAGACTCTCCTGATTCAATATCCAGAATGTCAAAACCTGATCTTATCCCGTCCTGAAAAAATCCAGGGGCTGCAATTCCCTGCATTCTGACTCCTTGATCTTTGAGGTAAGCAATAATTTTCAGAAGAAGGGTCGTCTTCCCTTCCCCCTGTTCACCAGTGATAATGAATACTGGTGATTTATTGTCAGAGATAGAATTTACCATGTTTTTAATCATTTTCCTCAAAAGTTTATTATTCCAGGTTCATCAGAAGAGACTATCTGAAGATTGTATATCACATGCCTCTTTTGATATGTGACTTATATCGTCGATAATTGTATGTTTCATAACTCGGTAAAATTACATTTACCTAAAAATTTATTAATTGTTGTTAACAATTAATGCTTGTCATTACAATAAAATCTTATCATAAATATTTATTATTCATGGGAACATACTATCAGCAGCCAGTTTTCATTACTGGTAAAAGAGGGAAAAATTATGAATATTAGTGCCAGAAACTGCATAAAAGGGACTATCAAATCGATCACCAAGGGTCCGGTAATGGCAGAGATAGTCCTTGATATCGGGAACGGGGTTCAGATTACATCGGTTATCACTGCGAATGCAACAGAAAACTTAGGTCTTAAAGAAGGCAAAGAGGCATATGCAGTCGTGAAGTCCAGTGAAGTGATGATTGCCGTGGACTGACCAGACAACCTTATTTTTTTGCCTGACAAATCCCTTTTTTTAATTAAATTTAATTAAATTCAGGTATGTTCTTTTGAAAATGAGTAGATTTGAATATATTAAGTTTATCTATAAAACTTATAAGTTAGGAAAAGAATAAAATCATTTATTAGATTGAAAAGAGAACATTGTTCATCAGGAGTGTATTTTATGAAGACTGCTTACACGTATTTATCACTGGTGCTGGCATTTCTGCTGCTCTTTGTGATGTCTGGTGCAGTAACAGCTGCAGAAACAGATGAGAAAGAACTGATGATCTTTGCCGCTGCTTCCCTTACTGGTATAGTGGGCGATCTGAATCCCATGTTTGAAGAGGCACATCCGGGAGTCGTTGTAATTGTAAATCTGGACAGCTCTGCAACCCTTGAAACCCAGATCAAGGAAGGTGCCTATGCAGATCTCTTTCTTCCAGCAAGCACAAAGAACATGGACAACCTGATCAAGGAAGAGATGGCAGATGAAGAGAGTGTTACGAAATACGCAACAAACAAGCTTGCAATCATCGTGCCAGCTGACAATCCTGCATCTATCACAGGTCTTGCAGATCTTGCAAATCCGGGTGTTAAGATTGTAAGCGAGACTGCAGAAGTTCCTGTAAGAAAGTATACAGAACAGATGCTTGAAAAAGCTCTGAACAGCACAGAGTACGGACCGGAATTCGTTGACGGATACAGGGCAAATGTCATATCTGAAGAGACAAATGTTGCAAGCGCAACAGCAAAAGTAGCTCTTGGAGAGGTAGATGTTGGAATTACCTATTACTCTGATGTTACAAAGGATCTTGCAGACAAGATTAAGATAATTGAGATCCCTGATGAATTTAATATTGTCGCCACATATGTCGCTGGTATTCTGTCAGAATCAGCCGAAGAGGAACTTGCACAGGAATACATAGACCTCCTTTCTTCTGACGAAGGAAAGGCTGTACTCGAAGAATATAACTTTGCTCCGGCAGAGTAATGTAAGGTATGATATCAGGCCGGATGAGTTCTTTTAGGTGGGGAAAAAAATTCCTTATCCTGGTATTTGGCCTGATAGTCCTTACCACCATTCTTTTCTACACATTACCGCTCATCTCGCTTCTCCTCAGGATTACTCCGGCGGAATTTATCACTGCAATTTGTGAACCAAATGTCCGGAGTGCGATAACATTGTCACTGATTACGGCAACAACTGCAACCATTATCGTTGTATTGCTTGGAACCCCGCTGGCTTACATGAATGCAAGGGTTGATTACCCTGGACGGAAATTTATTGAAACCCTGATAGATGTCCCGATCGTTCTTCCTCCATCTGTTGCAGGTCTTGCCCTTCTTGTCCTGTTCGGGAGACGCGGACTTATTGGCAGTTATTTCAATGATATGGGAATTACGATAATATTCACTTCAATAGCAGTAATAATTGCCCAAATTTTTGTGGCAGGCCCCCTTTACATCAGGCAGGCAAAAAGTGCCTTTACCATGGTTGATAAGGTCTATGAATCTGCTGCACGGACCCTTGGTGCAAGTCCCTTAATGACTTTCATAAAAGTTACCGCTCCTCTTGCCCGTACAGGATTGATATCCGGGGTTATTCTCAGTTTTGCAAGGGCAATCGGTGAATTTGGGGCTACTATTATGGTAGCCGGGAACCTGCCTGGAAGAACTCAGACCATGCCACTTGCTATTTACGGGTTTATGCAAAGTGACCTTACCGCATCGATTGCTCTCTCAATAGTTCTGATAACAATTTCCTTTGTCATACTAATTCTCATTCGTATCCTGTCAGGGAGGGCTGCCTGATGCTTAAGGTCAGGATGAAAAAGAAACTCCGGGACTTTGACCTGGATGTATCCCT
>JAQVIE010000255.1 GCA_028695895.1 Methanospirillum sp.
AATTCCCCGCGGAATATTAGTAAGGAAGGGCGATGATTTTCCCGTCAGCACAGATATCAGGGAAGCAGCGGTAAAAGCACAGGTTGAAGTTGCAGGCAGGGGAAAAGCCGGCGGAATTTTAATGGCTAATAATGCCATGATAAAAGAGACGGCTGAAAAACTTTTCAGGGCCACTATCAAAGGCGTTCCTGTCGATGAGATTTTAATAGAGGAAAAACTTCAGATTCAGCATGAATACTACCTCTCAATAACCATCGATCGTTCGAAAAAAGCACCTGTCATCCTTTTTACAACCGAAGGAGGGGTTGACATTGAAGAAGTCGCAGAAAAGAACCCTGATGCAATAAGAAAAGCGACCATTTATCCTCTTCTCTCTAATGTTCCAGGTTACACCCTCCGGTACCTCCTTAACGGCGCACCCAAAGAGATTGGGCTGGTTATCCAGAAATTATACTCTGTATTCATGTCCAGGGACGCATTGCTTGCAGAGATTAATCCTCTTGTCATGACTCCTGACGGCCTTTATGCAGCAGATGCCAAACTCATCCTTGATGACAATGCCCTGGCTCGCCAGGGAATAAAGGAAAACCGCGATCTTTCTGAAAGGGAACGGGAAGCTGCCGCACATGGTTTCTCCTTCGTGGAGCTTGATGGAAACATAGGAGTGATTGGAAATGGTGCAGGTCTTACAATGGCAACAGTAGACCTCATCAACCGGACAGGTGGAAGACCTGCAAACTTCCTTGATGTGGGAGGCGGGGCAGACAGGATCAGGGTTGCCCATGCAGTCCGCCTGTTAGGTTCCATGCCTGATGTAACGGTAATAATTGTCAACCTGCTTGGGGGCATTACAAGATGTGATGAAGTTGCAGCCGGAATCATTGAGGCTGATGTAAACCAGAAGATTATTGTCCGTCTCGCAGGAACAAATGAAGCAGAAGGCAAAATCCTCCTCTCATCAAAAGGATACCCGATGCCTGATACGATGGAAGAAGCAATTACTGCTGCGGTGGAGGCTGCATCATGATTTATGCTGATAAAAATACCGGAGTCATTGTCTGTGGTGCAACCGGGAACCAGGGTTCTTTTCATATTGACCGGATGAACCAGTATGCCCGCCAGGTTGGAGGAAGAGGAGTTGTTGCAGGTGTAACTCCTGGAAAAGGCGGACAGAAAGTTCACGGGGTTCCGGTGTATAACTCAATTTTAGAAGCAAAAGAAGCACAAAATGCAACTGCTGCCGTACTGTTTGTTCCAGGTTTTGCAGCAGGTGACTCTGTCATGGAAGCTGCAGATGCCGGACTTGACCTGGTAGTAACAATTACAGAGCATATCCCGGTCCATGATGTGATGAATGCAGTCACCTATGCACAGGTACATGGCTGCACGGTCATTGGCCCGAATTGTCCGGGTATACTCTCTCCTGGAGAGATTAGCATGGGTATTATGCCTTCCCACCTGGCAACCCGTGGAGAGGTGGGCGTAATCTCCCGTAGTGGAACCCTTACTTATGAAGTTGTTCATGAACTGACCAGGGCAGGAATTGGTCAGAGTTCAATCATAGGAATAGGCGGTGATCCCATCATAGGGCAGACCTTTGCAGATGCACTTGAAAAATTTGCAGATGACCCCCTTACAAAAGCAGTTGTCATACTTGGTGAGCTTGGAGGTAACCTTGAAGAAGAAGGAGCACGGTCAGCAGAATTACCAGTGGTTACCTTTATTGCCGGAACAACTGCACCTGCTGAGAAGAGAATGGGGCATGCCGGGGCCATTGTCACCGGGGGAGAAGGAGATGCAAACGCAAAGATTTCGCGGCTTCGTGATGCCGGTGTCCCTGTGGCTGACCGGCTCAGTGAGATTCCTGCAATGATTCAGGAGGTTTTATGAATGTCACTTATTGAAAATCTTCGTGGCAGAGGGGAGGGTGATGAACCTGGTGGCGGGAAATTTAATCCGTTTCGTATCCTTGAGATAGGAGAGAGTATGATCCGGTACTGCGATGGCATCCGGGTTAAAAATTATAATTTTCTTGCCATTCTGACCAATGAGCGTCTTGTTCTGATTGAAGGTGCCCAGCAGAATGAAGGAACCATTGCCAAAGAAATTCCTGTTTCAATGATCAAGGGTGCTGAAATGGAACGGGATGAAAAGAACCGGCCTGCACTTGCAATGTCCATGGAAGTCGGTGGCCAGACCAGGTTGATGAAACTGGTGTTCACAGGGATTATTGATGAACCAGAGACCGAATGTCGTGAGTGGTTTACTGCGATTAACGGTTACCCTCCAGAACCTCAGATGGTTCCGGAGTTGAAATTTGAAGTTCCACCAATACCTGTCCAGGAGTCAGCCCAGGCAAAACCAGTGCCAGTTCCACCCCCTGCTCCGTCACTGGTTATTGATGCAGAGGCTCCACCTGATTTGGAAATGAAAAAGACTGAAATGGCTTCTGAACCAGTTAAACCAGACCCTGTTTCATCTCCGGCAATTCAACACCAACACCCTGAACAAGTCCCTTCTCCAGTAGCTGCTCCGGTTTTTGTAGCTCCAGAAGTTCCTGTTGCTGAACCCTCTGCCCCTGTAACTACACCAGTAGTTCCACCAACATCACAAGTAACAACTGAAAAAATTATTGCAGAACCTAAAAAAGAGCAGTTACGAAAACCGGTCCCATCCCCTGGTGGAGATTCGATTCAGATCTCAATTGAAAAACCTGACCTTGGTCCGGTTCAGTTAAAAAGGAAAAGCATGGTTCCGGCTGGAGGAAGCGGGGGGAAAAACAGATTTTGCATACACTGTGGTTCACGGGTACCTTTCACTACGAAATTCTGTCCTGTTTGTGGAAAAATCCAGGTATAAAACGTCATGGGATCATGGCACGGGAGATATCCGGAACTGGATGCCTGCCGTGGAATTGCGATCCTGATGATGGTATTTTTTCATTTTTTGGTTGATCTTGCATTTCTCAGAATACCAGGGCCGGATCCTTTCTCATTCCCACTTCGCACC
>JAQVIE010000256.1 GCA_028695895.1 Methanospirillum sp.
AACCAGACTCCTGATTTTTATCATCAGGTTTGATAAAAGCGCTGGTTTATTATTCAGATTATCCATCAATACCCTTTATACATAGTTTTTAAAATTTTTAAAGTATCCCACAGGGCAAATAAAATTCCTTAATAATCGTAATCCGATACCCGGCACCAAAAAATTCACGCATAATATTTTCCAACATGTTACCTTATTAATCGAACAATATCTCTTAGTTCACCCTTGAAATTAAGATTTTTTGTAACTATTCAGCATCAACTCCAACTATTTCTCCACTTTCTAAACTATGTCCACAACATGAGCAGAAATCAGGGTGATGAGTATCTATATAATCCGGAGTAGGGTTAGGTTTAAAGGTATTTCCCTGATGACCGGGCTGGCCGCCACGTTTCTTTTTATGGTTGTCTTTCTTGTTCCGGATTTTTCAGGCATATCCATCTGATGAGGGAGGTTTAATACAAAACTGACAAAGTATGGTATTTATTTTTGACATATTGTTCAACAGGTTGCAGAAATTTCAGAAGAAAAATTTCTAACATCAACAATTATCCCCTGACCTTCCACCGATTCAAGAAGTGACATAATCTGTTCCGCAGTCTTATCAGGTACATATATCTCACCGCAATTATCACACCTATCAACAGGAACCCCTTTGATCACAATTGTTGAATTATTTTTTTCAAACAGTAACGATGTGACTCCAGGTTTTAATTCCCCATGTTTACAGATCACACATTTCATTTTCTCCTCCGAAACCTTTCATCCCATTTTAATTTATCTGGTTCATATGCCGTAATTACATAAACGGTATTAATTTCTTCTGCATGAGCAACAACTACATGAAGTGGTCTTCCTTGTGAAGAACCCATGATGAGAAAACCTGGATATGGGAGGTCATTGGGGTATGATTCAATAATCTCACCAGAATGAACTATATCAAGAACATCCTTTCTGGAGATATTCCTCGTTATCATCTGTTGCAAAGCATGAATACGCCATTCAACATTAAAACTTTTATCGGGCAGTCCCATCGTCTTCTCTTTTCAAAATTCAAATTTCAGGTATTTTTTTATCAGATATTCTGCCTGCACCAGGGTGAACCAGTTAAATCTGATTCTTTGATGGATGTAAAAAAGTATTCCCTCCCTGGTATGCCTCAATCTCCTGCATCTCCATCATTGCCTCATACTGCCCCACTCAACAATCCTTCCCATACTCATCACGTATATCGCATCTGCCCTCCGGATAGTCGATAGCCGATGGACAACAAAAAAGGTCGTTATCGTGTCTGCCACCCGGTTTATTGATTCCTGTACTATTGCTTCCGATTCATTATCAAGATAACTTGTCGCTTCATCAAGCACCACGATCTCCGGGTTTCCTGACAAATGCTCTTGCAACAGCAAACCGAACACTTCTAATCTTATTCTCACCAGAGTATTTACCCTCACATGAGAAAGATAAACCACCAAAACTATGATCTCCGTCTCTTTCAGTATTATGATAGTCCTGTCCATACGGTAGTCCTTACACCTGTTGATAATTCGAGTGGAACAAAAATTTTAGATATTGGAGAGAATAGCTAATAACCCCCCTTTGAGGTTTTTGAGTATAGATATTCATTATATATTCATTCAAAAAACTGGGGGTTTATGCTCTCCGAATTCTAATTCACGTTTTAATGAGATTAATCTTCGATCAAAAGGCTATTAATCATCAGTTGCTTGATCGCTATTATAGTAATAGTGAATGTATTCTAAATTCCCGTTAAACTTGTTATGATTCAGCGGGAATCACGGTGATAAACAGGCAATATAATGGACTTTTCAATATCCCATTTTTTTCACCCGCGGGCACTTCTCTCATTCTCACCGAATAAATCTCCATATTCCAGGCTTTAATCAGAAAAAAACCTGCATTTAGATTTACAGGTTCACCCCAATGAAAACTAAAGAATATTCACCTTTCATTCTCTGTTTTACCAAAGGATCACGTTTTCTCAAGGGTCTTTCCTGCCACAGACATTTAAGGGATGATTTGTATAGACTAATGAGTGATCCGGGACCTAAGACACCTTCAGGAGAGTCTGAAAGATCGTCGTTTTTGAGAGATGCCTCATATTTGATACTACTTATTATCAAAATATTATCATACCTATTCTTATGCTTAACTGCGAAATTCCGCTTCTTTGATGGAAATTCTAGAATTCTATTATAGAACAGAGATTATTCTCCTTTCCCTCCTTTTTTCCAGTCATTCAAAAAAAATATCAAGACCCCTGTCAGTGAGTGGATGTTTACCCATCTGATCAATCACTCCAGGTGGAATCGTCGCCACATGAAACCCGGTCAGGGCAGACTGCATAACATGAAGCGGATGCCGGATACTTGGCTGCCAGAATTTCTGACTTAAATCCATAATTCTTTATCACCTGTCCAGTGTCATCCAGCCTTCCAACAAAGATACTCAGATAACCTGCACCGGCTTTTGCTACAAGAAGAGCCAGGTTAACCGAAAAGACTGGGGTTGCATTTGTTCTAATCCCAACTTTGCCACTAACAAAAAATAAGAGAATATCTAACTCTAAAACCCTCATGAGGCAGCGTCTCATGAGGGTTTTAGTGACATTTTAATCCGGTATAAATCCAATGATATAATGGATTATTTGTCTGTTTTTATTACTAATATAGATGTCCTGTCAGATTTTAGGAAATAAAATTCTTTTGGGATCTCACTGTATTTCTCTTTGTACGGTTCAATGCATACAGGTAACCATCGCCACTGGTGATATACACCATATCTCCTGAAATGATCGGGGAGGAGACACCACTGCCAGTATCAAACTGCCATTTGATTTTGCCATTTAATGCATCAACGGCATAAAAATTGCCAACCTGATTCCCAACATAGATTACTCCGTCAGATATTGCCGGGAACTGGCAGATCATCCATCCCACGTCAAAATTCCATAGTTCCTTCCCATTCTCTGCATCAAGTG
>JAQVIE010000257.1 GCA_028695895.1 Methanospirillum sp.
TGCATCCTGCATTGCATAGAGAATACCCCGTTCATCATACCTGGACATGGACCTGACATAATTGGCACAGACGATAAACACAACCGGCGCAGCAGATACATGCTCCTGTTGCAATGCTGCATCAGCCAGCAGTTCGCGTGTTCCTTCATCTGTTACAACAATTACATCCCATGATTCAAGATTGCCTGCTGAAGGAGCTTTTCGGGTAGTCTGAAGGATATCCTCTATGATTTTATCCGGAACAGGTTCAGAAAGATACTGCCTGACCGATGTCCGTCCTGCCAGAAAGTGATTGAACTCAGATAAATTCATATTTTTCAAGTTCCTGCCATGCATGCATTGCAACTGTTGTGGCATTGCTGATTGCAGCCCCGATGGTTTTTACAGCCTGATCATAATCATCGCTTTCCACAAGGCTGATGGCCAGGTTCAGGTTATCTGTTGATTTTTGAAACTCGTGGTTGTTAGTTGCACGGAATGCAAACTGAAGTTCAATCCGCACTGACTCAAGACATTGTGTTACTATTTTTTTCCCGCCGGTGCGTTCAGCATCCTTTAAACCAGATAGGACTGTGATCAGCTGTGATGCAATAATCAGTTCAGATTTTGCCCGTTCACCATACTGATATGCAGAGACAGCGCCTTTTTTATCCATAGTACAATACTTAAATCTTATACAATAATAGTTAATGCCCGGTTCTTCAAAGATTCTGTTGAAATAGATTGTAACCAGATTATATTGCTAAATAATTACCTTTTGTAAATGTCCTGAACATTCCAGTTCCATGAATAAGTATTTTTCACCTTCCTGGAATCTTCGTTAAGGAAAAAAGTGAACAAAGGGTATTTAGATTATTTCGAGCGTTGTTTCTGGCCAAGCATTGAAATTTTCGGACGTCCCATTCTTCTCCGGGCTGCCATGGTACGAAGTGGTGTGGTCTGCCCGCCGCGTCCGCCGCGTCCGCCGCGTCCGCCTCTTCCACCACGTCCGCCTCGCATATCGCCACCACGACCTCTTCCACCCCTGCCTGCAGCCCTCTCCATTCTTTTAATGGTGCTCTGAGACTTAAAGCGCTGGTTTGGTCCTGGTTTCTTTGTTTCGCCTTCTTTCCTTGGAACAAGGCGTATCTGCCCTTTAGTTCCCTTTATCTGCATCCATTCAGTTGTTCCAGTCTTGCCCATAATTATACCTCTCGATTGCCTGTACTATTGCCCGTTATCATCAATTAAAGATTGTCTAACATCTTTACATCTTTCAGGAATTTTTGAGCAGATGTGAGATGGCTTCGCGGAGGATCTGGTTTACGATTTTTCCATCAACAGATCCCCGCACCTCTTTCATCACAACACCCATAATCGGACCGGTTGCCGCGTTTCCGCGCTCTTTAATAAAGTCAGAACGTTCGGCAACAATATGGTTTACGATTCTTCTAAGTTCCTCATCAGATACCTTTGGTGCAGCTGTTTCACATGCCTCTTTTGGTGTTTTCCCTTCAGCCAGTGCAGTCAGGATAGGAGAGAGTGCTTCTTTGGCAACTTCACCAATATTTATGAATTCAAGAACTTTTTTAATATCTTCATCATTAATACGGTGTACCTGTGCTCCTTCCCTGCTCAGTTCAATAAGTGTTGAGTTAAATGCCCGTTCTGCCAGTGCAGGTTTAATCCCTGATGCAATTATTTCTTCAAATGCATTTCTTCGCTCTGAGTATGCCATTTGCCTGGCAACTTCCCTGTCAAGTCCAAACTCCTGAATGTACCTGGAAATGGTATCTTCAATCATTTCAGGGATATTAATTGCTGCAAACCGTTCAGATGTAACCCTTACCGGAAGCACATCAGTCTCAGGGTACATTCGGGCAGCACCTGGCAGTGGCCTCATATATGCTGTTGAACCACCTTCAAGCATCTTTCTTGTCTCTTTCGGGACTCCCTCAAATGCCATCTCTGCCCTTCGGATAATCTGTTTCATGGCACATTCGCAGCACTGTGGCTTGTCTGCAACTATAACAATACAGTCATCCTGTGATGCATCAAGAGCCTTTTTAAGACTGATAACCTCATCTTCGGTTACACCGTACGCAGGCAGTTCATCGGTATGAAAAAGACCTCCGACTCCGCATTTCTTTGCATAGTCAGACATCTCGCTTCCAAGACGCCTGCCTGGCTGAATCTCCCTGCCGACAAGACCTGCAAACCTGTTCAGCCTGATGGCAACCACTTTTTGTGCAGACCTGAGGACCCTGCTTTTGCTATCGGTGAAAAGTGAAGTGACATCAACCGGGTTTTTCTCCACAGATGCTTCACGTTTTTTAAGTTCATCCCTTATCTTAAGAAGTGTGACCTGCCGGTGAACCTCCCTTCTGACTACTTCGGCAATAAGGTCAAGTTCCTGGACACCCTTTATCTCAACCCGGGTTCCTTCACGAATGGATACATTGATGTCCTGCCTTATTGTCCCAAGTCCGCGTTTTACCTTCCCGGTGGATCGCAGGATCATTCCTATCCAGGCTGCTGTCTCCTGGACTTTCTCAGGGGTGTGCATGCAGGGGCTTGTGGTAATCTCAATTAGTGGAATGCCCAGCCTGTCAAGAGAGAAGAAGGTATCTTCAATCCTTTGTGCTGCCTCCTCCTCAAGGCAGACAGTCTCTATACCTGCACCACCCTGAAGTGTCCCGTTCAATGCCACAAGAGCTGTTCGCTGAAACCCGCTTGTATTTGATCCATCAATGACCAGCTTTCTCATGGTATGGATCTCAGGAACCGGTGTCATCTCGCAGACTTTTGCAATCGTGAGAACGATATCAAGGGCTTCTTCATTCATGGGAGAAGGTGGTTCTTCATCATTCTCAGCAAGGCAGGTTGTATCATAGGTCAGGTACCTGAACTGCCTGACATGCATCATCTCTTCTTCTGCAGCCCTGTCAAGTTCGCCCATCTCACTTTTGGTGGCCCTGAGATACCTGAAAAACTCCCCGTCTGATTCTTCGGTCTCACG
>JAQVIE010000258.1 GCA_028695895.1 Methanospirillum sp.
GTAATTTTATCCGTATTTTGATTTCGCGGTTTGAGAAGATCTATAAAGGTATTTGAATCTATCAGATACCTCATCGAAAGAATTCCTCACTCTTTGCATGAGTTTTAATCAAATCAAACTCTTCTTATTTGATATCAGAAAAGATGTTTTTTAATAACTCAATAGCCACTACTTTCTCTATTCGGTTTTTTATGATATTATCTGACAATTGCTTGAATTTTTCAAATCCTATTGTATTAATTTTTTGAATCAGACAAGTTTTCAATAAAATTTTATCGATTGATGAAGAAAGAGTTTTTTCAATAATTACTGTGTCAATGATTTTTTCAACCCTTTCTCTGATATCTGTTGTTTTTTGGACATGAGAGACAGTTGTCTGATTCCCTATAGATATATGTTGAATAAATACGGTCTGATTGCTTTCTGACTTATGCCATATAAATGGCTGATATATTTGATTGTTGCTTTCTGGAGATAAGATAGTGCTCGTTTTAGGGAATAACAGGCATTTCTGAGTGGTGAGATCCCTTCTTGAGCACACTGGCCAGTCTACATTACCCTGATGTTGAATGAGTATCATTGTTATCTAAACTTTTCAAGAAGTTCCCCTTCAATGATTGTGAAAAAAATATGATCTGTTACGGTATGTGCACCATTTACCCACTCAATTATTTCCTCTTTTTTTAAGTCTGTCATGTTTTCTTCTGATTGAAAAACCGTATTCCAGATCACTGCAGGTTTCATCTGGCCCTGAAGGTTTTTTCGATGACCTGTTGAAAATTTAAGGGTCACTTTTCCAGGAGGATTTTTAGATTTATAAATAAGATCAATATTCAAACCATCAGGGTGCGAATCGATTAAATTAGGAGCAAATAGTTTAGAAGTAAGGTTAATCTGAAGTTTTAATTGTTCCTGTAAAAATTCATAGACATCTGAAGAATTGTAATCAAAGTCAAATGCGTCAATATATCGCAAAATCAGACTTTTAATCTCTATTTCCTTAGATAACTTTGAAAATGACTCGAATAAGCATTTTAGGATATAAATAATTCTCTCTTGAAAATCTTCCCAGACATATGATTCTGTATCGTTGACTGTGAGAATACCAGGTCCAATCTGGATAAGGGGCCATTGTTCTTTTTTCTTTCTGAACTGTGTCCTGATTGCATAAGGTGAAGATTCTAATGGAATAAAATCAGGAACCAGATTAACTGGATATGGATATTCGTTAGATATCTTATCATACAGGATTCCAGTCAGTAAATTGAAATTTTCATCAATGAAGATATGTGGGTTTGTTTCTTTTAATTTCCACTTTATTTCAAATATTGCCTCAACAAGTGGCTTATTTGTAAGGATGACTCGTTCTACCATATTTTTTCCCCATATGATTCACCAGATTAGTAATTGAGATGTAATATTTTGAAATTGGAAATATTTAAATCAAATCTATTTAGTTATTAAGAAATTTCTGAAACTTAATAAATGAGATCTGATTTTTTTGTTCCAGTTCATCTAAAGGAGTATCTTTATCAATCGTATTATGAGTGACCCTGTCGCAAACATGATTAAATAATAGTGCTATTCGTATATATGACACGAAAACCTGCACTCCTCATCATCGATATGCAGAATGATTTTGCCTCATCTCATGCAGTAAACCCGGTAGCCGGGGCACAGGCAATTATCAACCCTCTTGTTCAATTGCTCTCTTTGTTCCGGAAAAAACAACTTCCAATTATACATATCGTCAGGGTGCATGAACCGGATGGTTCAGATGTTGAATGGTTCAGGGCTGAAAAATTTAATTCTATTCCATTTGCAGTCAGAGGTACACACGGTGCTGCAGTTATCGATGAACTCACACCAGCACCCGGAGAATACCTGCTCGAGAAAATACGGATGAGTGCATTCATTGGGACAAGACTTGACCTGATGCTCCGGACCCTTGGAGTGAATACGGTTGTTGTCGGAGGAATACAGACACCGAACTGCATCCGGACCACGGTGTTTGATGCGATGGCATATAATTATGAAACGATCCTTGTCGATGATGCCACCGGGGCACAGACAAAGGACATCCATGAAGCAAATGTGCTGGATATGAAAAATATCGGAATAAAGATTCTCAACACTGCTGATATAGCCCCATGGCTTGAATCACGGTGATACAGTTATTCATGCAGCATTGACCACATTGTGTGCAGGTAAAAACCATGCAGAATATTAGTTGTCTTATAATATGCACCATGTGATCCAGAGATCAGCAGTGTAGTGGTGCACAATATAAAGATCTATGCACCACCATCCTTTCCTTTATCTTGTGATCACACCTATCTGTTCATGAGTATTATGCGGAGTGATGAGGTCAAAACCGGGTATGCCCGGGCAGCGAACCGTGCCCTTATCCGGTCTCTTGGAGTTGATGAGAGTGAAATGAACCAGCCGTTCATCGGGATAGCAAACTCCTGGAATACTATCGTTCCTGGTCATACCCATCTCCGGATATTAGGCGAACGGGTACGGGAGGGTATCACAGCCGGGGGCGGGACACCGTTCGAATTTAACACTATCGGTATCTGTGACGGGATAGCAATGGGGCATGACGGAATGAGATATTCCCTCCCGTCACGTGAAAATATTGCAGATTCAGTCGAACTTATGATCCAGGCACATAAATTCGACGGTATTGTCTGCATCTGTACCTGTGACAAGATTGTTCCTGGAATGCTCATGGCAGCAGCCAGGTGTAATATTCCGGCCATTGTCCTCACCGGAGGAAACATGCTCCCTGGAAATCTCCATGGCTGTGAACTCTCCCTCACTGATATCTTTGAAGGAGTCGGAAAGGTGGCCGGTGGAACCATGACCGAAGATGAACTTCGGGAACTTGAGACTGCTGCAATGCCAGGGTGTGGGTCATGCCAGGGATTGTATACCGCAAATACCATGGCATGTATGACAGAGGCCATTGGTATGTCCCTTCCCGGTTGT
>JAQVIE010000259.1 GCA_028695895.1 Methanospirillum sp.
GGAAACTCCTGATTCTACTACGGATTCTGGTTCTTCTTCCGTTTCGCCCTGATCTCCCCGATTTTCCTGGCAGAGATAAGGCAGCCTGCTTTATTACCAATAAGGTCTTTTCTCCCTGCAATTGTCAGTCCTTCCAGGACAAGAGAGTAGTGCGCGGAATTTCTCCAGTGAAGAATTGCACGTTGAATTTTTTTCTCCCTTCCTTTTGGGACATGTACGGGTTTTCCAGTACTGGGGTTAAGGCCTGTTGCATACATGCATGTTGAGGTTGTCAGTGGAGTTGGTGTAAAGTCCTGCACCTGCTCGGTGTATAAACCTTTATCCCTGAGATATTCTGCAAGGGATATCATGTCCGCAATAGTGCAGCCAGGGTGACCGGACATCAGATATGGGACCAGGTACTGCCTTGATCTTCTTCCTTCCTGGCTCTTTTCAAAGGCCTTTCTGAACTGGTCAAATACCTCCCCGGCTGGTTTGTTCATGGTTTTTGTTACTGTTCTTGTGATATGTTCTGGTGCTACCTTCATCTGGCCTGATATGTGCCGTGAAATCTTTTTTAGAAAGTCCTGATCAGTGGGTATGAGATCGTATCTCAGGCCTGAACCGATGTATACGTGTTTTACTCCGGGAAGTTTTTCTGCTTCATCCAGCAAATCAAGATAACCGTAAATTCCTGTTTTCAATGACGGGCACCGGGTGCATTCTTTATCTGTACAGACCCCTTTTTTCTCCCAGTTTGGGCAGAAGTCCATGTACATGTTTGCGCTTGGTCCTCCGACATCGCTGACAATACCTGAAAATCCAGACATTTTTTGAAATGATGCAATCTCCAAAAGAATGGATTCACGGCTTCTGCTTTGAATTATTGATCCCTGGTGCATGGAAAGGGCACAAAAATTGCAGTTACCATAACATCCCCGATGTGAGATCACTGAGAACCTGACCGGGATTAATGCAGGGATCTCTTCTTTATAAGAGGGATGTTTTTCCCTCTGGTAGGGGAGATCATATATCTGGTCCATCTCATGTGTTTTTAGTGGGAGTGATGGGGGGTTTTGCACTATCACGGTCTTTGGATGCCGTTGCATGAGTGTTTTACCTGTAAATGGGTTTTGATTTTTTGCAATTATTGAATGGGCAAGGCTGAAGTCATGGGGATTATCTTTCACATCTGAATATTGAGGTAAGATAAAGAGATCTGGAATGTTAAGGTCTTCTGCCTGTTTTGGAGGGATTTTCCAGGTAGTCCCTGGAATGTCATGCATATTTTCAGGTTTTATTCCATTGTCAGTTTTTTTTGCGATTGTGCAAAGGGCTGTCTCTCCCATCCCAAAAACAAGAAGGTCAGCTGGTGCATCGGCAAGTACTGACTGCCTTACTGAGTCAGACCAGTAATCATAATGGGCAAACCTCCTGAGGGATGCCTAAATTCCTCCGATTATGACAGGAATGTCGGGAAACAGCCTGTGGACAAGGTCAGAATAAACAAGAATCACCCGGTCCGGTCTTTTTGGTATACCTCCTGGAGAATAAGCATCATCAGATCGCTTTTTTCGTGCTGCGGTGTAGTTGCTCACCATAGAGTCCACACTTCCACCGGAAATAGCGAAAAAAAGTCTGGGTTTGCCAAACACGCGAAATGAATCCGGATTTCTGTAGTCAGGTTGTGGGATTATTGCAACAGTAAAACCGGCATTCCAGAGTACCCTGCCAAGAAGTGCAGATGCAAATGAAGGGTGGTCAACATAGGCATCGCCTGAAATTATTATGATATCAGGCTGCTTTATTCCAAGTGCCTGAAGTTCCTCCCTTGTTACTGGTAAAAAATGAGGCTGCTCCGGATATGTCATTTTTCTCAGGCAACCCTGATAGTTCCGACGATCCTGAGTTTCTCACTTTCAAGGTAATGGAGGATGATGACCGAACCTGGCAGGTAGATCAATTCCCGTTCAAATTCAAGGGTAATGGCTGATTTTCTAAAGTCACCATTATCGCTGACACTTGTGACTCTGCAGGGAAGAAACTGCATCCAGTGACCGGCATAAAGAACCATCTGTTCTTTTAATGGTTGTGGCCAGTAGGGAATGATATCCGCCGTTCCACTAATTTTAAGTGAAGATATTATTCGTGGATCTGATGAAAGAACAAAACCACGGTCAAGGTCATCGGCTTCTATCCCTTTTAAGGCCAGTCCGACCCTGTCACCGACAGATGCCTCTTCTGAATCATCGTCATGCATTTGGATGGAACGAACCTGGGCCTGTTTTCCAATTGGATGAACAATCAGCTGATCATGCCGTTTTATTGATCCTTCCTTGACAGAGCCAAGGATGACGGTTCCAATGCCTTTTACATTGAAGTGATGATCGATGGGGACTGTGCCATTTCCGGTCGTCTGCGCAACTTTTCGTTTTTCGGCAAGTTTCAACAGCCACTCCCTGAGCATTACCGGATCGTCAGGAAGTTCGGTGTATTGTTCCAGGACTGTGCCTTTTATGAGTGGTGCTATCTGTCCCTTATCGATATAGTTACGAAGGATGAAGGCCCCCTCACTAATTCCTGCAGCATTCAGCATCAGGATGATCTCCCCAAGTTTCGCGCTCAAAGAATCTATGACCAGGATTGCAAGGTCTGCCAGGGATACAGAATAAAAGAGGGATGAGAGCTTTTCCGGGTACCTGGAAGGTTCAATAACTGTGAGGGTTACATCCCCTTTTTTCATGTTATAGAAGGTTATATCGGTAGATGTGCCTTTTTTGCCCAGTTCTTTAGCCAGGTCTTCTGGTCCCAGGAAAGTAATATTGAGATTTGACATCACTATCTAAGCGTTGTCTGTGAATTTGATAGTTTCAGCCAGTGAATTCAATATGGTTAATAGTCTTCTGATGACAGTGATAATGATATGAAGGTACTCATCGCGATTCCTCCTGAAAAATTCAGAGACGAGGAGCTCCTGATACCAGTAAAAAAATTTCAGGAGGCCGGGGT
>JAQVIE010000260.1 GCA_028695895.1 Methanospirillum sp.
CCTCCCATCGTTTAACTCCATGAGCACAACTCCAGGAGGTATTTTCTGCAATGGCTACTTCATACTTTGGAGGATATTTTTCCATATATTCTCCATATACTGTAATCCTGGCAAGTTTATTTGATTCTATCTCATGAAGAGCATATGCAAGTGCCATATCTGCAAAACGGTGATGATGCCCAAAGGTCTCTCCATCCGTGGCAACAGAAACTAAATGTGGCTCATCCAACTCTTTTGGAAAAGCGTTAATAAGCCTGTCGGTAAATCGGTCACCATTCTCAAGCAGATTTCCAAATGCAACTTCAGAAGCAATCGAATGTTCATAAAAAAATATTGCAATGGTTCTTCCTGAGGGCAGAACACACTGGTAAGGTCTTCCTGTATTTAACGTTTCTTTTGTAATATCTGTCCAGGTATCTTCTCCAATTCTCCTGATTCTCTTTGCCTGGTGTGGTGCAAGAATGGTAAACTTAATTCCCTGCATTGCAAGAAGATCAAGTGTTTCATTATCCACTGCAGTTTCAGATAACCACATCCCCTCCGGCATCCTGCCAAACCTGTAGACAAAGTCTTTTATTCCCCAGATTATCTCAGTTTTTTTATCACGTTCATTAGCCAGGGGCATAATCAGGTGATTATATACCTGGGCTATTGCTGATCCATGTCCGGAAAAGGTCTGCAGACTTTCCTTGTCTGCCTGAAGAATAGCCTGGTATACTTCCTGGTTATGTTTTTCAAGCCATAGAAGCAGGGTAGGGCCAAAATTAAAACTTATCTTTGAGTAATTATTTACTATATCAATGATACGCCGTCCTGAACCCAGAATTCTTGAGGCAGCATTAGGAGCATAACATTCATTAGTAACCCGTTCATTCCAGTCATGAAAGGGAAATGCTGATTTTTCAATCTCAATCTCTTCCAACCAGGGATTTTCACGCGGAGGCTGGTAAAAATGTCCATGAATGCAAATATAATGGTTAATATGAATCACTTTGAAATGCTCCTGATTCAGTAATGATACTTTCTTATAAAACGTTGCATGTTTTGATGGTATCGTTTCTTTCTTAGAGAGGGTCTTAGTTTCCGTGAAAAGGTCAGAAAAGTTCTAACTATATCAAAATAACGAATCCTTCATCCTGTTTTTTACTAAATCCGGCAAAAAACATATATATCTGGGCCGGTACTGTTTTTATTAGTTTTATGGACCCCGATACACGTGATAGTCAGGTTCAGACAATAATGGCTACGATATCATCATTGATGGCAAGCAGGAGAATAGAAGATAAAATCCGTTCAGCTTCTCTGCTCAGTCAATATAGCAAAGTCCTTCCATCTCAATTTCTGGACCGTATCCTGGAAGATCTTAAAAAAGATACACATTATGAGATACAGGAAGCATTAGAACCATTACTTAAGGTTGAAGAAGAAATCAGTCCTGTCCCAATCTCAAACAAAGAGATCATTACCGGTTACTCAGGTTCACTTGAAAATGCACTGAAAAAAGCATTAGAGATTACAAACATCTTTGATCTCTCTCAAGTCACGGCAAAAGCCATCAGGCAGCAGCTTATTGATGGAAAAAATGGTTCAGAGAACGCGCTTTACTCCGATTTTATTCATCAAAAATCCAAAATGACTCCTGACCTTGCCCTTTTTCCTCAGATCTCCTTAAAAGTTTCACCCATTGGGGCATTAGCTGAAGTTATCAGGATTATTCCTGAGTTATCCAAAAAAAGTGCGACTGGTAAAGTAAATGCAGATCGTAAGATTATTGAGACGAAACTTGATGAAATTCTTGAAACCGAACAGGAGATCTCATTCAATATTGCCGGATATGAACTTTTGTACACTCTTGAACGAATGATGCGTGATCTTATCCAACAGCGGATAATTACACCACATGTGAACAATCTTCAGACAAAAATTCCATCAGACGTCTTGGAAGGTATGAAAAAAAGAAAAGATATTGAAGAAAATAATCCAATATCCATAGGAAAATATGAGCTGATTGAATATTGTGATTTTACAGACCTCAAAAAAATCCTTGAAAAAGGTAGAAATCATGAGTTTTTTTCAGATATATTCTCATTTGAAGAGATAAAAACTGTATACAGCAAACTTGGCGAACTGGATCCCATCAGGAAAAAGATTGCACATTCCCGCCCTATGACAAGAAAGGAGTTTGAACGGCTCAGGTTATATGCCACTGATATACTTGATAAAATTAATAAATAATCCGGTTTTCTTTCCAGTCTTTTTTCATTATATTTTTATACTGAATCGATAAATTCCTGCTATGAACGTTAAAGCACCCGGTTCATCAAGAATAGGTGTTCTTACTTCCGGTGGAGATGCTCCGGGTATGAATGCTACGATAAGAGCAATATATCGCACTGCATATGAACTGGATATCGAAGTAATTGGCATCAGAAGAGGTTTTACAGGACTAATTGAAGGAGATTTTTTCCTGATGGAAAGATCTCATGTTGCAAACATCATACATCTTGGTGGTACAACACTTGGGACTTCAAGAACGGAGGAATTTAAAACTATTGATGGACGTAAAAAGGCCACAGAAAATATACAAAATATCGGAATTGATGCGCTTTTGATAATAGGAGGTGATGGATCGTTCAGAGGTGCAAGCCTGTTTAGTGATGAGACCGGTATACCGACAATAGGAATCCCTGGATCCATCGACAATGACATTCCTGGTACAGACTTTTCTATTGGATTTGACACGGCAATTAATACTGCACTTGAAGCAATAGATAAGATTCGGGACACGGCAATTTCCCATGGAAGATTGTTTTTTGTTGAGGTTATGGGAAGATCTTCAGATCTAATCGCAATTGAGAGTGGTATTGCCGGTGGAGCTGAATACCTGGTACTGCCAGGAGATAAGAATGCCATAATAAATTTATGCACCCAGATTACCAATGCTTTTTCAGCGGGTAAACGTTATGC
>JAQVIE010000261.1 GCA_028695895.1 Methanospirillum sp.
TGAGTACATGTTTGGGTGGGATGCAACTTCAGACGTAATAGATGACTGGGAATACCAGTCAGTTGCTGAACATTTTCTATTCAACGAAGAAAACCGAAAATGGATAGAGGAAAACAACCCTTATGCAATTCATAGTATTTCCGGACGTCTATTAGAGGCAAACCAGCGGGGAATGTGGGAGACAAACAAGGATACCATACAAAAACTTCAACAACTGTACTTGAAAGCCGAAGAATTTTACGAAGGAACCGGATAAAAAAACTAAAATAATCCCCCAACCCAAGGAAATCAGACAATCTCATTTTAAATTGCAGGAAGATCAACATCTTCCTTGGCGAACCGAACACCGGAAAATCAAACATTCTTGAAGCACTTGGGATTTTAAGTTGGTGTGGCCAGAGTAAGATTAAAAAAGGAATTTCTTCGAACATATCTCCAAATTATGTCGATTTTCCCTCAACTTCGGCGAATATCTATCAATCGGTATCTTCTCCTGAATATGAGCTTCAAAAGATGCAGGAGATATCATCTTATATCCGATTTGAAAAGATGCAGAATCTTTTCTTTGAAAACCAGATAAATCAACCAATATCAATATCAATTCGTGAAAATCTAAATCCTGTTCGTAATTCTCTTCTTCAGAATATACTGATAACCATGGGAGGTGATTATTGTAAAGTAATTCATCGAGAAGGAAAAGATCCGGAGGAAATAAAAAAACAATCTGGTGGCGAGGAAATATCTGAGATGAATTTTTCAGGTATGGTTAGAAATGAAAAGAGAGCCATTCATGAGTTTGGAAATATCTATTTTTATCGATTTGTTGATCTTTTCCAATTTCCTGACCCATCCAATGCACCCTTGAAATCACCCTATGGACAGAATCTCTTCTCCGTTGTAATGTATGATAAGAAATGTCTTGAAATCATGAAAAATCTCTTCTCTTCTTCAGAATTCAAGTTTGTTTTAAAACCTGGTGAAAACAAGTTTGAATTTCAACAGGAAGAGGATAATATTGTTTATACGTATCCATATCTCATTTCATCAGATACATTCAGACATGTTGCGTTTTTCACTATTGCTATCGCCTCACAAAAAAATGCCATGCTCATATTTGAAGAGCCAGAATCACATACATTCCCCTATTATACAAAATATCTGGCAGAACAAATTGGTAAAGATCTGTCAAACCAGTTTTTCATAGTTACCCATAACCGATACCTTCTTTCCACGCTGATAGAAAAGGTTTCCAAAGATAGCATTGCTGTGAATATTGTTCACCGAAAGAAGGGTGAGACACAGATATCCCAATTAAACGAGAGTCAGATTTCTGATATCATCTGTACAGATCCTTTTTTCGATCTGGAAGCGTTTCTGGAGAGCGATAAGTGATCGCAACAGAATGTTACCCTGATACCTATCTGCTTAGGGTCTTCAATGTAGGAAGAAAAAAGATCCGACACGTAGGTACAAAAGGTGATGTGGTAAACTATACTCGTGATAATCCAGGAACATTAGGAATTATCGATGAAGATCCTGATAGTAGTCAACCCAAAGAGCTCAATTCATATCAGATCATTGAAAAGACAGGAAGTCTTACTCTAATGGAAAAGGGAAATAGTTCACGATTAATCAAAATATCCCCTCGAATAGAAGAATGGTTCTATAAACGAGCAAATTTACTCAGAATAGATCCCTTAACATATGATCTTCCCAGAGATGCGAATGAGTTGCACTCCATCTTTATTATTTATACAATCACTGATGTTCGATGTGATTCACTTGGAATCCATGTGTGTAGGGAACCATTTAAGACATGGTGGTATTGGGCTGATGGTGAGATTGAATTGGTCGAAAACACAGAGGAGACAAAATGGTATCCCCCCCCTCGCTCCGTAATTGCAGTTTTTTACGAGAGAAATAACTAAAATTAATAAGAACGCATCAATGATCAAAAAGAATTACTTATTTTACAACAGAATTATTCTAATTTGCATACTATTATATTTAATATTTTTTATTTTTTTTATTGGGTGTGTTATCAGTTTACAAAAAGATGATCTAAATCAAATGATGTTCAGGGCAAATGCACAGCATACTGGCGTGTATGATCAGTATTCGCCCACAAATACACCCTTAGGGGTACTAAAATGGAAAAATCAATATCATAATTCCGCTACATCTCCGGTGGTTGTCGGAAATACAGTTTTTTTCGGAGAAAGACAAGATCACAACGTGTACGCACTTGATACAGAGACCGGAGCTGAAAAGTGGAATTATACTACTAACGGAAATATCAATACTCCTGTTGTGGTTTATCATGGCATATTATATGCAGGTAACGATGGTGACTATGGAAAAGAAAATGCAAGATTATATGCATTGAATATAACATCTGGTGAGTCTATATGGCAGTACGTTATTGAAGAGAAGGATATGGTACATGCTGCACCAACTATCTCTAACAATATTCTTTTTATTATTACTGATAAGAGATATCTCATTGCTCTTGATGCAAAAACTGGATTATTGAAATGGAGGAATTCCTTGGACTACGATTCATATTCAAGAGGGGGTAGTTCATCTCCTGCCATAGAGAATAATATTGTTTATGTAGGTGAAGGTGTACAGAACAAATCTGTACATGCTCTAAATTCGGATACTGGTGATGTTATCTGGAAAACAGATACCGGACAACACTTCCTGTCATCTCCTGCAATTGCGAATGGTCTTGTTTATGTCAGTTCTCATGGGTATGAACAGGGAAACATTACAAATATGAGCAGTTGCCTGATGGCCCTGGATATGAAAACAGGTTCTATTCAGTGGACGTATCAAACCAATAAATGGATAGATACAACACCGGCAGTATTAAAGGATATGATATTCTTTGGATGTGATGATACCTATCTCTATGCCCTTGATGCTTATACTGGAGCATTGAAATGGAAATTTAAAGGTG
>JAQVIE010000262.1 GCA_028695895.1 Methanospirillum sp.
TTGATCAAATTGTAAAGATGTACAGGGACGGAGATATCTCCAGGGAGGAACTAAGTCAACTAAAAAAAGAGATTTTTTCAATCGAGAAGAAAAAGTAAGTCAGAACACAGAGAAACAATCAATTTCTTGTAATTACCAATAAACCATCAAATATTTCGATACCTGTCAACAAAAGAAATAACTTTGAATAATATCTTTTTGATAAGGCAATATCACCCGATTGAGAGTGAAATGTTCGAACCAGAATAACTTTATATAAGTTACTATTGATACTATCATTGACCTGATGTTGTAATTTTGATAATCGTAAAAATCGCAGATAAAAGTGAAAAAAATTTAACCTGATTAACCTTGTAAAATCGTTAATGTGGGTGAACATTACCGTGGGAAATAAAGGTGAATATTCCAAAATCCGATTGATACTGTTCACAATCATTGGAGTAATTATTGGAATATTTATTATTAGCACCGTCGGAAGATCTAATCTATTGTATCTGGGGATTATTTTCGTTCCAGTTGCCGTTTATTTAGGTGGTGTTGCACTGGTTTACGGAACACTGAAATTCATATTCACCTGTATCCATAAATCTCATGAAATAACAGATAAAAAATTTGAGGCTCTGCGAATCGCAATGGAGCAAAAAGATTGGGATACATATAATGAGTTAAAACGAAAACTTTAACTATTAAACATCAGGGAGAATATCTGATCAATATCAGATACACTCAACATGATAATGATCTGAATACAAAACTGTTACACCAAATGAAAAATATCACTATTAAAGGTGCCAGGGAACACAACCTGAAAGACATATCTGTAACCATCCCCCGTGACCAGTTAGTTGTCGTCACCGGGCTTTCAGGTTCAGGAAAATCAACCCTGGCATTTGACACCCTCTATGCAGAAGGACAACGACGGTATGTTGAATCACTCTCTTCATATGCCCGCCAGTTCCTTGGTCTCATGAATAAACCGGACGTGGATGCAATTGAAGGATTATCACCGGCTATCTCCATTGAACAAAAATCAACCTCAAAAAATCCGCGATCCACAGTAGGAACCGTCACAGAGATCTATGATTACCTGCGGTTGCTCTATGCACGAATCGGTATCCCTTACTGCCCGGAACATAATATTCCAATAATTGGACAGTCCCCTGAGCGGATTGCTGAACGAATTGAGGATGAATGTATAGGACAGATAACAGTACTCGCTCCCCTTGTCAGAAAAAAGAAAGGAACATACCAGCAGCTCTTCAAAGATCTGAACAAAGAAGGATTTGCCAGGATCCGGGTGAATGGAGAGATTTACCGGACTGATGATGAGATAACTCTTGAACGGTACAAGATGCATGACATAGACCTTGTGATTGACCGGCTTGACATTGCTGATCATTCAAGACTGGTAGAGGCATGTGAACAGGCAGCAGCCAGATCTGAAGGACTTGTCATCGTAAGCTGTGAAGATGGCTCTGACCGGGTTTACTCATCCAAAATGGCCTGTCAGATATGTGGGATCGCCTTTGAAGAACTTCAGCCCAGGATGTTCTCATTTAACAGCCCTTTTGGTGCCTGTCCTGAATGTAAAGGCCTTGGGTTCAGGATGGACTTTGACCCTGATCTCATAATTCCGGATAAGGAAAAATCCATAGCCGAAGGAGCAATTGCAACATACAGGAACTTCATTGACGGATACCGTTCACAATTTGTCGGAGCGGTTGCGAAACATTTTGGCTTTACGGTCAATACTCCGATTAAAGATCTGGATAAGAGGCAGTTCAATGCCCTGATGTATGGATCTGACGAAAAAATCTCGTTTCACATGAGCTACCGTCAGGGTGAAGGGGAATGGTCCCACCGTGGCACATGGGAAGGGCTGCTGCCTCAGGCTGAACGCCTGTACGGGCAGACAAATTCTGAATACCGGAGACGTGAACTGGAAAAATTTATGAGGATTTCCCCATGTCAGGCATGTAAAGGAAAACGACTTAAGGAAAAAATTCTTGCAGTGCGGATTGCAGACAAATCCATTATAGATCTGACAGATCTCTCTATCTCTGCAGGTATTGACTTCTTTAACAACCTGGACCTCTCAGAAAAGGAAGCGGAGATTGCAAGGCAGATACTCAAAGAAATACATTCAAGGCTCACATTTCTTGAACGGGTAGGCCTTGGGTACCTGACTCTGTCAAGGAGTGCTGGAACACTTTCCGGTGGTGAAGCTCAAAGGATTCGTCTTGCAACCCAGATTGGTGCCAACCTCATGGGTGTGCTTTATGTACTTGATGAACCTTCCATAGGTCTGCATCAAAGGGATAATAACCGGCTTATTGATACACTAAGACAACTTCGTGACCTTGGAAACACCCTGATTGTTGTCGAACATGATGAGGACACCATAAGATCTGCTGACTGGGTAATTGACATGGGACCGGGTGCCGGACTGCATGGTGGTGAAATAATTGCAGAGGGTACACCACATGACATTGAGGAGAATGAGCGTTCACTTACCGGTGCCTACCTATCAGGAAGAATGCAGATAGATATCCCGGAGAAGAGAAGGGTAAATAATCGGTACATCTCTATTACAGGATGTAAAGAGAATAACCTGAAGAACATCACCGCCAGGATCCCGATGGGAACATTAACCCTTATAACCGGGGTATCTGGATCAGGCAAATCCTCCCTCATTTATGATACCCTCTACCCGGCACTGCAAAAAAAGGTATATAACTCAAGAGTTGATGCAGGTAAACATACATCTGTCACCTGTGATGATCCTGTCGATAAAGTTATCGTGATAGACCAGTCACCAATTGGAAGAACACCGCGTTCAAACCCTGCAACCTATACCAAAGTTTTTGATGAAATACGAAATATCTTCGCCGAAACAAAAGAGGCAAAGATGAGGGGATACAAAGCCGGACGGTTTTCATTTAATGTTAAAGGCGGCAGA
>JAQVIE010000263.1 GCA_028695895.1 Methanospirillum sp.
CATCGGGGGAATGGTAGATGTTCTCAATGCTATTCCAGTGAGATTGTTCATGGATAATGGGAACACTCATACCATTCCGGCGTATAAGGTTCTTATGGAGGTCCTGGTTCAGAAACAGACTCCGTATGCCTCAGCAAAAAAAGGAGATACTATTTCCTTTACTAATGATGTAGATGTGCGAGTTACAAATCCTGATTCTTTTTCCGGCTTATTAATCTACTTTTAGTACACCAGAATTAACAAAATTGTTAACTTAAGTGTACCTAAAGTAGATCATGTCTTTGAATCTCATCAGAACACTTGCCCGTGACGGTGGGGTATTTACTATTGATGAAGCAGTCGCGAAAACATCAATAAAAAAAGAGGTGCTCCGTGTTCTGCTTTCACGGCTTGAAACCAGAGGGTTGATCGAACGAATTGAAAAAGGTAAATATCTGATTATTCCTCTTGATAGTTATCATGGTGGATATTCCCTTCATGAATTTGTTGTGGGGTCATTGCTCGTTCATCCATGTGCGATTTCTTATTGGAGTGCTCTTCATTGGTACGGGATGACTGAACAGATCCCTTCTACGGTGTTTGTTCAAACTACGAGTCGAAAAAAGAAACAACTTCTCGAGATATTTGGTGTTGATTACCGGATTGTAAAGATTAAGGAAGAGAAATTCTTTGGACTTCGACATGAGTGGATAGAAGAGACGAGTGTTCCGATTACTGACCGTGAAAAAACCATTATTGATTGTCTGGATAAGCTTCACTATGCCGGAGGAATTCAGGAGGTTTCCAAATCGTTCCTCACGAAAGAGTTGCAAATGGAGAGATTGGTTACGTATGCCCAATCTATCGGAAATTCGATGGTGATACGAAGGCTCGGGTATCTGTGTGATATCTTTCATATTCCAATCAATCTTGAAATTCCGAATATCAGAAAATATGAAATGTTAGATCCAACGATGCCAAAAACAGGGAACTTAAACACAAAGTGGCGATTGATTATAAATGTGGATGAGATAGCAGGAGTTGACAGTATTTGATACCCATCCGTGAAATTAAAGAGATGGCCAGGTTGTTTGGTGTCCCTCCCTCTACGATAGAGCGTGATTATGCCCAGAACTGGTTGTTGTCCTCATTTGGGTCTCTTCATATGGTACTCAAAGGGGATACCGGGATTAGAAAAGTTTTCATTGAACAGTACCGTTTCTCCGATGATCTTGATTTTACTCTGACGAAGCCATATGAACCGGATCATCTTGTTGATCTTATTCGTCAGTGTGTTGTCTCGATCCGGGAAATCAGTGGTATCCCGTTTCAGGATGATGTGAATCTCATTCATACGAAAAGTGGATTTCGAGGAACGGTTTTTTTCAGGCTCATCCCGTCCGGGGCCGATATTCCGATTAAAATTGATCTTGATATTACTGATCCTTCCAATGAAGAAATTCTCCTTCCGATAGAGAACAGGGATATTATCCATCTTTATTCTGATTCTTTGGCAGGAACAGTTCCGTCATATGCCCTTGATGAAATCATGGGTGAAAAGATCCGGTCACTTTTTGAGAGGACCAGGCCCCGGGATTTATATGATGTCTACCATCTCATGCCTCGTGTTCACAAATCGGTGGTTACAGATATCTTTCGTAAAAAATGTGAGTATAAAGGAATCAATCCAACAATGCCTGATATTATGGTCAAAAAGGATCAGTATCAGAAGGCATGGGAGAAGAGTCTGAGACATCAGATGAAGGTTCTCCCCGATTTTACTATGATGTTTGAATCCGTCTGTTCTGATTTAAAAGCACTCGGGATCCCGGATTAAGATGTGCAATCGGGTGTGATGAGAAATAGTATCATTTTTCAGATGAATCAATTAAGAGATTTACTCTAAAATGTCAAGTTTAACAGTGACCTCGGGGGATTTTTGCAGTGACAGAGATGGATGTAATGTCTAATTTATAGAAAAGCAGTTGTATCCAGATGCCGTGAATCGAGCATATTATGCGATATTTCATGCTGCATTAGCACTCCTCCTTGAACATGGAGTTGTTGTTAAAACACACACCTGGCTAATCTCCAGATTTGGGCAGATGATTCATTCAGACTGGTCTGATTGAAAAAGAATATGGAAGGATGTTTGCAAATGCTGAAGAGATGAGGGAAAAGGCGGATTACTCAATCATTTCTAATATCTCTCAGAAATTAGCCGAAAATGTTCCCAATGATGCAAAAAAATTTGTAGAGATGGTGAAGATCCTTTCACGATGCACTGATGAAAAACTCTGTAATCCTCTGGTTTGGAACATCTGATATCCTGTCCCAAAGTGCCAAAACCCTTGCAGTGAATCCGGAGAACTTCAAAAAGGTCTGGGTATACATGAAAGGAGATCTCTATATTGCCTTCAACAGGGAAACACCGAATGATCTCATTCTCCGATGGCAGGCGGTTCTTGAAGAGATGAAAGATGACAGGACCTTTGTGATGATTCAGGAGCGATATATTCCCTTTGTCTGCTCGTGGGTCACCTGTGTCCCCTGAATTGCCGGGTTTCTGTCAGTTGATGATCAGGAGCTTGGGAGTCATGTAATTTATGCTCCTGATTCACTGCTTTTTCTATCCTATCTTCGATAATTCTTTGGAGTTCTGGATGTCCTGGGTTATTGTTTGCCATATTGTGATCTGTTGCATCTCCCAATACTGGTGAATGAGTTTATCCCGCATTCCCACCATCCGCTTCCATGGGACTTCCGGGTGTTTTTTTCGAAAGTCTTCAGGTATGGATCGTGCAGCTTCTCCCAATACTAAGAGGTTGTAAATAATGGCCTCAAGATCCTTTTCATTATTCGCATTCTGTGAATTGTTCTTTTCCTGATTATATCGAATTATTTTATCCGCAGCGGTGAGGATATCAGTTAAAAAAATGCGAAGGTCGTGTTTTTCAGACATACTG
>JAQVIE010000264.1 GCA_028695895.1 Methanospirillum sp.
CTTGGAAAGCTGGTAAAAGAAGCAGTCAAGCTTGCTGCTCATGCAGGAAGAAAAACTCTCAAAGATGAAGACATTGAGATGGCTGCAGAAAAGATGGCCTGAACTTAAAAAAATCAGGCATATAGTATTTATTCTTTATTAATCTTTTTTTGTTATTCATTCTTAAAAATCAATCCAGAATGTATGAATATGAAGAGATTTAAAGATTAAACAGGTAAATCTGCTAATTTTATATAAGCAAGTTTTAATTGGATATTATAATTTGAATTAGGGAACAGTTAGATTCTTTGATTCTGGTGAAAACCTGACTGGTCATACGTTATCGTTCTTTGTCGAACCGATCTTCGTTAATTATATAACAGCTCTGCATCATAGTGTACTGGCATGGAATCGGGACTTCGCCATCGGCTCGCAGAGAAGATGGCGGGGGAGATAACTCTCTCTGATTCTCCGGGAAAAACCCTGAAGAAATGGCGACTGAGTTTTGACATATCTCAGGGTCAGCTCTCCGAGCACCTTGGTGTATCACCATCAGTCATTAGTGACTATGAAAGTGGAAGGAGAAAAAGTCCGGGCACAGCCATCATAGGGCGGATTGTTGACAGTATTCTTGCCATTGATGAAGCAAAAGGAGGTAAGTATATTCATAAATATGCATCACTTCTTTTTGCCGAAATGGGGGACGGAGTAATATATGATCTCCATGATTACAAAAATCCCATTACCCTGTCAACATTTGCCGATGCTATCAATGCCGATATTATCACAGGTCAGGTTCATCTTAGTGTTTACGGATATACTGTGATTGACAGTCTCCGGGCAATTATGAACCTTACTGCAAGCGAATTTAACCGGATATATGGTTGGAGCACCGAACGGGCGCTAATTTTTACCGGGGTCTCGAATGGAAAGTCTCCAATGGTGGCTATCCGTGTTACTCCCTTCAAGCCCCGGTGCGTAGTGCTCCATGGTATCAAACCTGATGATGTGCATCCTATCGTACCAAAAATGGCCGAAAAAGATAACATCACCCTTATGTGTACGACACAGAGCATTGAAGATATCGTAGAGAGACTGAGGGAAGAAAAATGGTAGGAATCATCTCGTACGGTGCGTATATCCCACGATACCGTATCAAAATAGAAGAAATTGCCCGGGTTTGGGGTGCAAATGGTACTGAAATTTCCCGTGGCCTTGGTGTCTTTGAAAAGGCATTACCAGACATGGATGAAGATACGATCACTATCTATGTTGAAGCTGCACGGGCAGCAATGGCAAGAAGAAAAATAGATCCTGCAGATATCGGAGCGGTATATGTCGGGTCAGAGTCTCATCCCTATGCGGTGAAACCTACGGCAGTTACCGTCGGAGAAGCAATCGGGGCAACCCCGGTCATGACAGCTGCAGATTACGAATTTGCCTGTAAAGCAGGAACAGCAGCAATTCAAACCTCGATGGGTCTCGTAAAATCCGGAATGGTTACTTTTTCAGTTGCAGTCGGTGCTGACATTGCCCAGGGAGAACCTGGTGATGCACTTGAATACACTGCTGCAGCCGGGGGGACAGCTCTTATCATTGGAAATGATGATCCCATTGCAGAGATCAATCATACCTGTTCATTTACAACTGACACCCCTGACTTCTGGAGACGTGAAAATAAACCCTATCCAAGGCATGGAGGCCGGTTTACCGGAGAACCTGCATACTTTAAGCATGTAATCGGTGCTTCAAAGATGATGCTTGAAAAAATGGGAACAAAACCGTCTGATTATACTTATGCAGTCTTCCACCAGCCTAATGGGAAATTTCCAACTCAGGCAGCATCAATGCTCGGATTTACCATGGAACAGATAAAACCGGGCCTTGCAGTTACTTACCTTGGAAACACCTACTCAGGTTCTTCGATGGTTGGACTTTCAGCAATCCTGGATATCGCAAAACCAGGAGATAGGATCTTCATGACCTCATACGGATCTGGTTCAGGCAGTGATTCTTTTGATATCACCGTTACAGATGTCATCAACTCTGACCTCTTCAACCGTGATGCAGCTCCGACAGTATCTGCTCTTCTTGAAGACAAGAAGATTGTGGATTATGCAGTTTATGCAAAACACAAAGGCAAAGTGGTGATGATGGAATGAGAGAAGTAGCAGTTATCGGCGTAGGCTGTACAAAGTTCGGAGAGAAATGGGAGTCATCATTTCGTAACCTCTTTGTCGAGGCAGGGACTCTTGCCCTTGAGGATGCAAACCTTTCTGGTGAACAGATAGACGAGATATTTGTCGGTAACATGAGTGCCGGCAGATTTGTTGAACAGGAACATATTGGTGCACTGATTGCAGATTATGCAGGTCTTGCAACCGATAATATCCCGGCGACCCGCGTTGAAGCTGCCTGTGCATCAGGAGGCCTTTCATTCAGGCAGGCATACACCGCAGTTGCATCAGGTATGTCAGATATCGTGGTTGCAGCCGGTGTTGAGAAGATGACCGATGTGGGTACTGAAGTTACAACTGATGTCCTTGCCGCCGCAGCAGACAGGGAATGGGAAGGAATTGCGGGTATAACATTTCCTGGCCTGTATGCAATGATCGCAACCGATTATATGCACCGGTTTGGACTGACCAGGGAACAACTGGCACAGGTGGCTGTGAAAAACCATGACAACGGTGCAAAAAATCCGAATGCCCAGTTCAGAAAAGCAATTACCCTTGATACCGTGCTGAATTCAACCCTTGTTGCAGATCCCCTCCGTCTCTTTGACTGTTCTCCGGTAACTGACGGGGCTGCAGCGGTTATACTTGCCCCCCTTGAACAGGCACGGAAATATACTGATACTCCAATCAGGGTTCTGGGTTCAGGTCAGGCATCAAGTACTATTGCCCTTCATGACCGAAAGGATATCTGCACTCTTGAT
>JAQVIE010000265.1 GCA_028695895.1 Methanospirillum sp.
TACCGCTTCAAGCTGATCCAGGATGATATCCCTGGTCCTGATACGAAGACAGGTGGCAACCTCGTCATTTCGTGATCTGCCGATATGAAGCCGGCCCCCTGCATCCCCCCCGGTCTTTTTCGTAAGGACGGTCTCTATACCTGCATGAATATCCTCATAGGATGGATCAAAAGCATCTGGCGGCACACCTGATTCATACATTATTAAAAGCTCCTTCATCAGGGTCTTTGCATGATCCTCATGTACGATCTGCTGTCTGGTCAGCATTACCAGATGTGCCATATCGACCAGAACATCTGAAAAAGCAATAGATCTGTCCGCCTCCATAGAGGAGAGGAGTGATTCGATATCTTCTGTTCTCTCCCCGGAAAGCCGTGCCTCTCTGACGACATCTCTGGTCATAATCCCGTATATCTTTCTCGGGAAGATCATAAAAGTGCCTTGTATAATGCCCGGGAATAATCAGGATAAAAAAAAGATTATTTCAGAAAGATTTGCATTAAACAAATATTCTTCACTGTAACTTGCCATTGACTTACTGTCTCATTATTAGATTGACCTTATTATGTTAATACAATAAGCAAAAAATTTCTTATAGAAAATACCTTAATGGGCAATTAATCAATCAATAAAGGATAGTTTAAGAACCAGAACTCACCAGTACATTATTGCAGGTGAGTTATCGTGAAGAATAAATGGCTTATCTTATCTCTCTTTCTGATCACCGGTCTGGTTTTCCTGTGCGGCTGCACCGGGACCCAGGAGGAATCCGCCACTGTTGTCACACAACAGGCGGCTGTTAGTGAAAAAAGCGTTTTGAATGTTGGATATCAGCCAAGTACGCATCAGATGGCATTTATGACCGCGTACAGTAAGGATATGTATAATGAGACTTTGAGCCCTCTTGGCGTCAAAGAAGTAAAAGCATATAGTTTCCCTACAGGAGCTCCTGAGATGCAGGCTATGCTTGCCGGAGACCTTGATTTTGCTTATGTTGGCGCTGCTCCATTTGTAACAGCAGCAGCAACAGGACTTGATGCAAAGATTATTGCCTCGGCACAGACCCAGGGGTCATCAGTTGTTCTGAAGACCGGCCTTGAATACTCAGAACCATCCGATCTGAAAGGTTTGTCAATCGCAACATATCCGGCAGGGACCATTCAGGATACTATCCTGCGCACCTGGCTGAGAGAACAGGGTATGGATCCTGATAAAGATGTCAAAATTATTGCCATGGGTCCTGGTGACGCAACCACGGCTATCATGGCAGGAAAAGTTGATGCAGTATTCCTTCCAGGGCCGTCTCCCACAACAATTGTTGAGGCCGGAGCTGGTAAGGTAATCATTGAATCTGGTGAGATGTCACCAAACCATGTCTGCTGTGTCCTCGTTGCAAGTGGAAAAATGATGCGGGACCACCCGGATATAGTCACAGAAGTTCTGAAAATCCATGAAGAGGCAACTGAGTACAATAAGCAAAATTGGGAGAAAGCAGCAGAATACATGGAACAGATGACTGCCATGGATGCAGCAATCGTCCTGAAATCCCTGAATGTATGGGACGGCGAATGGGTCTCTGATCCGCATATTATCTTTGATTCAGTGGCCAGCTATGCACAGGACCAGGCTGCACTTGGATATATCAGCGCCCAGTTAACCGGCGATGATCTGACTGACACAGGTTTCTGGGACAAACTTAACAGCTGACCCATACTTTTTCTTTTTCTCAGTACTCATAATACTGGAGACTTAAGTGTCAGATCTCTGATACCAACAGTTGGGAATTTAAGTAATGAAGGTAAATCTTCCGGGATTACGATCCCCCGGTTATGCAATTCTCTCAATCTCGTTACTCCTGTTATTCTGGCAGGTTCTTGCGGATGAGATTGTAAAAAATTATTTTATACTGCCGTCTTTTACTGATGTAATTTTTGCATTTTATGTTCTTCTCTTTGCCGGCACATTGCCAATGGATTTTGCCGTGAGCATGATCCATTTCTTCATAGGTCTTGGTTTATCCCTACTGATCGGAGTCCCTGCAGGGATCCTGATTGGCTGGTTTCCAGTAGCCAACCGTTTTTTGGATCCTGTCATTGAGATTATCCGTCCGATTCCACCTCTTGCATGGATTCCTTTTGCAATCGTCTGGTTCGGACTCACAGATCTGGCTGCGGGATTTGTTATTTTCATTGGATCAGTCTTTCCTGTCCTTGTCAATACGTACGAAGGTTTTCGCAATATCCCCAGAATTTTTGTCGAAGCAGGAAGAATGCTCGGGTGCACAAGTAATGCTGCCCTTATACGGTTTATCGCCCTCCCTGCAGCGCTCCCTCACCTTGCATCCGGGTTTCGGGTTGCCAGCGGGGTTGCATGGATGTGTCTTGTGGCAGCTGAAATGTTTGGTGTCTCAAGGTTTGGTCTTGGCCAGAAGATCTGGTGGTATTATAATCTGCACCAGATGGACAAAGTCATGGTTTACATGCTGATTCTGGGTTTCATCGGTCTTCTTATCGATTACATCTTCAGGTACGGGATAAACAAAACAGTTCTGAAATGGCGCCAGGGAGAGGTGAACTGAGATGGGCAGCGTGGAGATATCTCATATCTGTCGCGAATTTGTCAGGGATGATGGTGACAAGGTCATTGCATTATCCGACATCACCCTGTCCATCGCCGATGATGAATTCGTCTCATTTGTTGGTCCGTCAGGTTGTGGTAAGACTACCCTGCTTAGGATTATTGCAGGTCTTGACAATGCAAATACCGGAGAAGTCCGCGTGGACGGTTCTCTCATTACCGGCCCTGGACAAAAAGTCGGAATGGTGTTCCAGGAGTACTCCCTTTTTCCATGGAGAAATGTACTCTCCAATGTTGCTTTCGGTCTTCAGATGCATGGCATCTCAAAAGAAAA
>JAQVIE010000266.1 GCA_028695895.1 Methanospirillum sp.
AAGGGAAAGGAGTGCTACAAGGTCTGACGAAAAATCTGCTTTAATAAGAGGCACTTCTCCAAGATAAACTGCCCCGGTGGTTCCGTCAATTGTGATAATGTCTCCTTCTTCAATCCTGGATTCTCCGATAATCGCCTGGCGCATATTCACGTCAACTTCAATTCCCTCTGCCCCGGCAACACAGGGTTTTCCCATGCCTCTTGCAACAACTGCAGCATGAGATGTTTTACCTCCTCTGCTTGTAAGGATTCCCTGAGATGCAAAAAATCCATGAATGTCTTCTGGTTTTGTCTCCTCTCTGACCAGGATGACTTTATGACCTTCACGCCCCATTTTTTCTGCGCGATCAGCATCAAAAATAGCGATTCCTGATGCCCCTCCTGGCGATGCGGGAAGTCCTTTTGCAACTGGTTTCACATCTGCATGGGGGTCAAGCCTGGGAAACAGAAGTTGTTCAAGCATCTCCGGCTTTATCCGGAGAAGAGCCTGATCTTTATTAATAAGTCCTTCCTGAACCATCTCCACGGAAGTTCTGACCATGGCGACTGCGTTCATCTTTCCGTTTCTTGTCTGAAGGCAATAGAGTACCCCTTCTTCAATGGTAAATTCAAAATCCTGAACTTCTTTAAACTTAGCTTCCAGCTTATTCCGTAGATCCATCAGTTCCCCAAACATTTCAGGCATTTCATCTGCCATGCTTGAGAGGGGTTTTGGTGTTCTGATTCCTGCAACAACATCTTCACCCTGTGCATTTATCAGATATTCACCAAAGATGACATTTTCACCAGTCCCTGGATCCCGTGTAAACCCTACGCCGGTTGCAGAGTTATCGCTCATGTTTCCAAAGACCATAGCTACAATATTCACCGCAGTTCCATTTGCCATGTCAGGAGTTATTTTGAATTCTCTCCGGTAATCTATGGCACGTTTTCCCATCCAGGAATTAAAAACAGCTTTTATTGCAATTTCCAGTTGTTCAAACGGGTCGTGAGGAAATGGTTTTCCGGTATAACGTTCGACAGCCTGCAGAAACTTTTGGCATACTTCTTCCAGGTCATGGGCAGAAAGGTCAGAATCCTGTACAGTTCCACTCCTTTTTTTCACTTGTTCAAATTCCCAGTCAAATAATTCATCAGGTACAGCAAGAGCAACCTTTCCAAATAACTGGATAAACCTTCTGTAAGCGTCATAGCAAAATCGCTCATTTTTTGTATCTTCAATGAGACCTTTCAGAGTATCAGAATTCAGACCAAGGTTTAAAATAGTGTCCATCATGCCTGGCATTGACATTGCAGATCCAGATCTGACTGATAGTAAAAGCGGTTTTTTTCTTCCACCAAATGTACGGTGAATACCTTCCTCAACAAGACGAAGGTGCATTGAAACTTCTTCCATCAGGCCTTTTGGAAGGTTCCTGTCAGGATCATTCAGGTATGCAAGACAGGCCTCTGTTGTAATGACGAATCCCGGGGGAACCCTGATACCGGTCTGTGTAAGTTTGCACAGATTTGCTCCTTTTCCTCCAAGTAACTTTTTATTTTCGCCATCTCCATCCTTATAAGAATAAACCCAATTGTGATTCATAATGACCATTAGTCCTGGTTGTCTGGATTAACCGTCTTTTTTTGATGATATTATTTTTTTTAGAAAAATAGACTGGTTATTCCACATTTGTCATGACGTGTATGGGCTATTCACGTATATAAAAGATTATTTCCCTTAGGCTTAATTCAGAAATTTACATTTATTTAAATATATTAATGCGAACATATATCTTTAGTGATAAGAATACCAAAGATGTAATTTGGAATATTATCCCCGGCAGATACAAGAGATTTTTCCATGGTTACGTCACCGATTGTGCCATCCTGCCTGAAAAACCTGATCACCGCATGGATATGAGAAACAGTCTGTTGATTTATTAGTTCTTCATTTCCTTTCAAAAAATCTTTTACAACCTCTTTGGGTATTATCTCGGAAACATGTTTTCCAATGACATAATCGGGTTTTGTTTTAATTAACTCACAAAAAGCCTGGTTGGCAATAAAAAATACTCCATCTTCCCGGAGAATAAATATCGGCCAGGGGAAATTTGACATCAGACGTTTTATTAGGTTTGCCTGGAGCAATTGCGCTTCTTCCTGTTCTTTCCATTGAGTAATATCAGTGATTAAAATATATCCTCTGGTTAATTCTCCAAAAGGAACCAGTTTTACACGAACCGACAGATATATCGGCACTCCATCTTTTCTTCTTGCCCAGAACCTGAGTTCCTTCATCGATCCCTGGTAATGTTCAGCCTCCCTTAGGGCTTTTTCAAACCGCTCCTTCTCTTCTGGAAGTGCCAGGTTTTTTGGATGCATTTTGTGAATTTCTTCAAATGAATACCCGGTTATCTCACAAAGACGCTGATTGTAAAAAATATCTTCTTTTTTACCGGATTTTATCTCTGAAACGATAAGGCCGTCAGAAAGGTTATCTGCCACACTTCTGAGAAATTCTTCACTCTCCTGAAGGGCTTTGAGTGCTTCTTTCTCTAAAGATACATCTTCAAGAATAATGGTATCTGCAGAACTGCCGTCATCAAATACGGTTGGAATTACTTTACCTCGGAAAAAACGCGGTACCGGGCCTTCACGCATTAACTCAAACGTTTCTTTTTTTAATGAAATAATTTCAGATAGGTTCTTTAAGAATACATCATTGGCCGGGTTTGGAGAAGAAATTTGTTCAATTCTTTTTTGCAGGATATCTTTACCCTGGGTTTCAAGCATATTAAAAAATGGATCATTTCCCTGGATAATCCTCATATCACTGTCAAGAACCAGGACCAGATCAGTTGTGTAGGAGAGAAGGGCTGAGAGGGGAACTCTGGATGACAGGGTGAAGACTTTTGCCATTC